>NZ_JYMU01000059.1:0-163734 GCF_000938235.1 Bradyrhizobium sp. LTSPM299 | reverse complement strand
TTTTTTTCCGCCCCGCTTGTGCGAGACGGCGATGCTGGAGGAATGCGTAAGCGATCATAGTCATGAGCGCATGACGATGAAGGCCCTGCCAGGATCGTCCCTCGAAGTGATCAAGCCCGAGTTCCTCTTTCAGCTGCTGATGGGCCTGTTCGCAAATCCATCGAGCTTTGATCGTAGCAGCTAACGTGCGCAGATTCGTCTTGGCCGGCATATTGGCGAGATAATATTTCTTCTCTCCCGACGTCCTGTGTTCGCCGATGAGCCAGGCTTCGTCCCCCGGAAGATGCTGCTGGCCCATGTCCTTGATCCGCTGCGGAGGTCCATCAGCGGTTCGCACGCGAACCGCGGCGAAGCGAGCTTCCAGCCGGCCCTTGGTCCCGTTTCGCCAACTCACATTTTGCCACTTAGCATTGGCCAGCATGTCTTCGGCCGCCGTCGACAATACGTCGGGAATGTGCCGCTTGCGGGGACGACCTCGACCGGCGACCGGCCAGATCAATTTAACCTCCACCGGATAAACCTTCTGATGACGAGGGATACCGACGGCCCAGGCCAGGCCGCGTGTCGTGAGCCCCTGACGGAACGGCGCGCTGAGGCCGTAACCGGCATCGGCCAGCACACAGCCAAAGCGCATACCGGCTGCCATCACGCGATCGATCTCCGCCAAGGCGATCTCTGGCTTGGTCCGCGCTGCGCGGTACTCTACAGGAACGCCCGCACGCTTCAAACGCACCGGATTGCTCGTCCAACTCTCGGGAACGAAGAGACGTAATGCCACCATGACCGGCACTTCACCCCGCGCAAGCGTCAGCGACACCAATGTTTGGCAATTAGCCGTCTTGCCGAGAGACGAGGCATATTGTGGAGCGACGCCAACCGAACGATCGCCCTTCTTCGGCATCGCCGTGTCGTCGATGACCAGCACCGCATCTTTGCCGCCGACCAGGCGATCGGCCTGAACGAGCAATTCTGCCTCCAATGGCGCCGCATCCCAGAGGCCATCAGCGATGAAATGGTGCAACTGGTCATACTCGCCCGGTGCCAGCCGCGCCGCCATTGGCTGGACGCTCTTGCGATCGCCCGGTCCAATCAATCCCGAGATATAAAGCGGACACATCCGCCGCCGCGCCTTGTGACCTAAACGATCCAGGAATGGCTTGAGCCAGCGCCCAAGCTCGTCTTCCCACTTCGACTTCGTGTCCACCATGGTCGGCCCTCCAAAGCCGACCACCCATGAATCATTGAAAATCTGATTCGGGAATCCAGTTTCGCCAATCAATCGCCAAAATCTGCCAAAGTAGTGCTAGCCAGCCAAGCCAGCGCGCGCGTTACGCGACAGGATCGCGGGCAAGGCCCATGGCGCGCAGCGCCGAAGCAAACGCCGCGAGGCGCTGCTCGCGATAAGCGGCCTGATCGACGCCGTCGTAGTTCATGAAGCCTTGCCCGGTCTTCATGCCGATGCGTCCGTCGCGCATGTTCGACGCGATGATGTCAGGTGCGGCGTAACGGCTGTCGCCGAGTGCCTCGACCAGGTACCGGCTGGCGTGATGCAGGATGTCGCCGCCGCCCCAGTCGATGAACTCGAGCAGGCCGAGCACCGCGAAGCGGAATCCGAAGCCGTAGATGACGGCCTTGTCGATATCCTCCGCCGACGCAACGCCCTCTTCCACCATGCGGGCGGCCTCGTTCATCGCCAGCGTCTGGATTCGCGGCACGATGAAGCCAGGCCGCGCCGCGCAGACGACCGGCACCTTGCCGATGCCTTCGAGCAGCGCCTTCATTCGCGCGGTGGTATCAGGCCCGGTCAGCTTGCCCGGCGACAGTTCGATCAGCGGCACCAGATAGGCCGGATTCAGCCAGTGTGCATTGAGGAATCGGCCTGGGTGCTCGATCGCGCTCGCGAGATCGTCGACCAAAATCGTCGACGTGGTCGAGGCGATGATCGGGCCCTCGCCAGCGAGCCGCGAAGCCTCGGCCAGCGCTGCCTGCTTCAGCGCAAGGACCTCCGGCACTCCCTCGAAGATGACATCACAGCGCGGCAGGGTCGCTGCCGCCTCTCGCAAGGGCACGACCGTGATCCGGTCGGCAATCACGTCCAACAGGTCAGGCGACATCAGACCGATACGCGACAGAATCCCAAGGGTCGAACGAATTTCAGCATCGACCTCGGCTGCGAGTGCATCGAACGCGGATACTTCCCGTTCCTTGAAGTCGACGACGACGACCTGATGGCCGGCGAACGCGAACACGACCGCGATCCCGCGCCCCATTCGCCCGGCGCCGAGGCATCCGATGACCGGCTTCATCTGAAGCCCTTGGCGAGAAGATCTTGCAAGCCGGCCCGATCGAGATGTCCGAGTCCAAGTGAGGACAAGGTCCGGCCAGTCACCGCAAAATCCTCTCTCGTGATGGCGGAGCCGATCGCAAGGAACGCCTTGGCGAGCGGCGTCGGCACACCCGCAACATCAGCCACCGATGTGAGGAACGACAGGCCGAGGCGCAAATCCTCCAGCATGTAGCGGTGCTCGGCAAGAATGAGGCGTTCCGACCAGTCGCCGGAATCCGTGAGCTGGTCATGCGCGTCGCGCGCATACATCCAGGGTTCGCCGTCGCGTGAATAGTGGTCGGCAAGTGGAAAATGCGGCCCGCCATAGCCAAGGGCTTCGCGGATCGCGATACGTTCGGCATCGAGCGAATCCGTGACGCGACGGATCGCCGGCTGGGTTCCTTCCTTGTGGATGTCCCACTTCTCGAAATGCTCGATCGGGCCGGCGTTCATGGTGATCAGCGGCGGATGGATGATGGGGCCGGCATTCATCAGGGCGCCCGAAAGCGCATCGCCGCACGGTTCGATGGCGTTCGGAAACGCGCGCTCGATCACGTCAAGCGCGTGCCGCGCCAAGCGCGACGGAAACACGCCGGTCGGCAGCCGCGCGCCCCTGCCAGAGATACGGACCGCATAAGGGCCCTGCTTGCGCGCGAGCCACGGCAGGGTCCCGGTTTCTGCGGTTGCGATCTCAGCGCGGTTGCCGGCGTCCCGCGCGGCGCGGGCGAAGATGTAGGAGCCGAACGTCCCGGGCGGCAGGAATATGACCTGACCGTCGCGCAGATGCGGCGCAGCCAGATCGGCGATCGCGGCCTGTGCGAAGGCCGGCGCCGGGCACAGGATGAGGTCGGCCGCTTCGATGGCCTCCGCGATCGACGACGTGATGGTCGCGAGCCTGACCTCGCGGCGGCCGGCGCGATCGATGACGGTGATCGTTCCGCCCTGCGCCCGATGCGCCTCGACATCTGCAGGATTTCGCCGCCACAACCGGACTTCGTGACCGGCCAATGCCAGATCACCCGCTGCCGCGAACGAGCCATTCCCACCACCCAACACCGCAATCTTCAAGATATCCTCCGCTTCAAACCGTTACGCAGATGTCGCCCCGATGTCTTTTTCCTGCCAGTCCGCCCAGGTCGGCCGATCGATCTGAAACAGATCGGTCGAGCGCGCATACCAGCCGCTGCCATGCATGCGGGCGATCAGCCGTAGCGCCTGGGTGTCGATGTGACAGCGCTCCTTGTCCAGGATGACAGCGTCATCGACATGGGCGCGGACGACGCGGCCGATCACCGCGGTCTGCCGCGGTCCCGTCACCAGCGAGCTCAGGACCCGGCATTCGAACGATACCGGCGATTCCGCGATGCGCGGCGGGCGCACCGCCTGCGAGGCCGCCGGCGTCAATCCGGCCAGCTTGAGTTCGTCGATCTCAGGCGGCGCATCGATACAGGTGATGTTCATGGCCTCGGCGTTGCGCTCCGCGACGAGGTTGACGACGAATTCCCCGGTATCAAGAATGTTCGCCGCCGTGTCCTTGAACCGCGCCGCGCCCGCCAGAAGCCCGATTGCGACCGTCGGCGGCTCATGCCCCATCACGTTGAAGAAGCTGAACGGTGCGGCATTGACCACGCCGCTTGCGGAGAGCGTGGTGATCCAGGCGATCGGTCGCGGCGTCACCGTGGCGGTCAGGATCTTGTAGCGGCTCTGCGCCTCCAGCGTCTCCATGTCGAAGATCATGCCGCCCTCTCAGATCGCCACCACCGGATGACGCAGCCGGCCGATGCCGGTGACCTCGGCCTCCACCACGTCGCCCGGCCACAGCCATTCCTGCGGATTGCGCCCGGCGCCGACGCCCTCGGGCGTGCCGGTTGCGATGATGTCGCCGGGCTCCAGCGTCATCGCGGCCGAAATGTCAGCGATCAGATGCGCCACCTTGAACAGCATGTGGCGGGTGTTGGAGCGCTGCTTCTCGACCCCGTTCACGGTCAGCCAGAGATCGAGCGCGTGCGGATCGGTGATGTCGTCCGCGGTGACGATGCACGGCCCGAACGGCGCGTAGGTGTCCTGCCCCTTCGAATAGATCCACTGGCCGGCGCGGCGATTGTCGCGGGCGCTGACGTCGATCATGACGCTGTAGCCGAACACGAAGCCGAGCGCCTCGGCCTCCGAGACGCGACGCGCCGTGCGCCCCATCACAACCGCAAGCTCGACCTCCCAGTCGAGCTGCTGCGTGATCGCCTTGTTGTGGTGGATGGCGTCGTCCGGGCCGATCACGCTGGTCGGGGGCTTCGAGAAAATGATGGGTTGCTTGGGCAGGTCCTTGGCTGTGTCGAGGGCGCGCGAGGATTCCGCGACGTGCTCGACATAGTTCAGGCCGATGCCGAAGATGTTCTTGCGCGGGCGCGGGATCGGTGCCAGCAGCCTGACATTGGCCAGCGGCAATGCTGCGCCGACTGCCCAGCACCCCTCGCCCTCGTCCAGTATCTGCTTGAGCGCCATCAGCGCCGGCGGCCCGAGATCGATGAAATCGAGCATCGATAACGGCAGCGAGATCCCTGCATGAAGGCCGGCCTTCTCGACGTCAACGACGAGATCGCCGACGACAGCACCGAGACGGGCGGCAGCCTCGACAGTGCCGCGATAGGTGACGAGACGCACGATAACTCTCCTAGGATACGAGGGGCTGGCGGCCGCCATTGTCGCCGAAGGCTTCCTCGCGATAGAGCCCGAGCGCGCGCATGACCGGCAGGTCGTTGAAAGTAAAGAGACAGGCGTCGTCGCTGGCGGAGGCGTTGACATGCTCATGCCAGGCCCAGGACGGCACGCAGAAGATGTCGCGCTCCTTCCAATCGAAGCGTTTGCCGTCGATGATCGAATGACCGCGTCCCTTGGCGACCTGATAGATGAAGCTGCCGGTGTGGCGATGCGCGCGGGTCGCTTCGCCCGGCCGCAGCATCTGCATCGACGCGCCAATCGTCTGCATCACCGGACCGCCGGTCACCGGATTCACATAATTCATCAGAATGCCGTCGTAGGGCGAGCCATCCGTCGACTTGCCAAAGCGCTGCAGCGCTTCATAGGTCGGAGCCCATTCGTATTTCAGCAGCGGCGAATAGCCCTTGGACCATTCGGCGCCGGCCGGACGCAGGCCGGGATTGCCCCAGGCGTGCGTCATGTCGTCCACGGGATAGCCGACGCTCTGCTGCAGATCGGGGTGAACCACATAGAAGTTGGCCTCGAGCATGTTGACCAGGGGAATGTCGAGGCCGTCCTGCCAGATGCAGGGCGTGCCGTCGCTGGAGACGCCGTGTTCGTGCCAGGTGCCGTTCGGAGTCAGCACAAAATCGTTGGCGCCGAGCGTCATCTTGTGGCCGTCGACGATGGTGTAGGCGCCCTCGCCCTCCATGATGAAGCGAAGCGCGGACGCCGAATGGGCGTGGGCGGTCGCGACCTCGCCGGGATGCATCACCTGCAGGCCGGAATAAAGCCAGCCGACCGCGGCGGCGTGCTCGCGGCGGCCGGGATTGTTCAGATAGATGACGCGACGCCCGGCCTTCTCGGGCGACACCAGTTCGACCGAACGCAACACATGCGCCCGGAGATCCTGATAGCGCCATAGCACCGGAATCGAGGACGATTTGGGTTGCCAGGGCTCGATCTTGTTGGCGACTGTCCAGAGCGCGCCCGTTTCCAGCTTTTCGAGCTCGTCATAGTAGGCGAGCAGCTCGGGCGTATCCTCGACGTTGGCCCGTCCGGCCACGTCTTCCCGATGGTTTTCACGCGCTGTCGTTGCCATGCCGCCTCCTGTGATATCAGCCGTATCGATCAGGCTTCCTTCAGAACGTCGCGTCCGATAATGAGCTTCTGGACCTCGGTCGCGCCTTCATAGATGCGCAGCGCGCGGATCTCACGGTAAAGCTGCTCGACGATTTCGCCCGAGCGCACGCCGCGGCCGCCGAACATCTGCACGGCGCGGTCGATCACCGCCTGCGCGGTTTCGGTCGCAACCATCTTCGCCATCGCCGCCTGGCGCGTCGTCGGCGCCTTCTGCACGTCGCGCCGCCACGCGGCCCGATAGGTCAGGAGCGCGCTGGCATCGACATCAGCCGCCATGTCGCCGAGCGCGGCCTGGGTCAATTGCTGGTCGCCCAGCACCCCGCCGAACATCCGACGTGTCTTCGCATGCGCCGTCGCCTCATCGAGCGCGCGGCGGGCAAAACCCAGCGCGGCGGCCGCGACCGACGCGCGAAAAATATCGAGCGTACGCATCGCGATCTTGAAACCCTCGCCCGGCGAGCCCAACAGCCGCGCAGCAGGAATCCGGCAGCCCTCGAAGCGCAGTGTCGCCAGCGGGTGCGGCGCCATCACGTCGATGCGCTCGGCAATCGAAAAGCCGGGATCGTCCGGCAGCACCACAAAGGCCGAAATGCCCCGCGCGCCCGGCGCCTCGCCGGTTCGCGCAAACAACGTATAGACGTCGGCGATGCCGCCGTTGGAAATCCAGGTCTTCTCGCCATCCAGGATATAATGGTCGCCCTCGCGCCGCGCACGGCACGCCATGGCGGCGACGTCGGAACCGGCGTCCTTTTCCGACAAGGCAAAGGCAGCAACCCATTCGCCACGTCGCGCCTTTGGCAGCACCAACGCACGCAGTTCGGGCGACCCGGCGATCGCCACCGCGCCGGTGCCAAGTCCCTGCATTGCAAAGGCGAAATCGGCCAGTCCGCTGTGCCAGGCCAGCGTCTCCCGGGCGAGGCAAATCAATCGGGAATCGATCACCGCATCCGGTCGGTCGCCGGCGACCGATGCCTCCAGTAACCCGGCAGCACCAAGCCTGCGCACCAGCGAGCGGCAGGTGCCGTCGACGTCATGGCCATGCGTATCGCCGAGATCGGCCGCAAACGCGTCGAGGGCGGCCGCGTATTCACTGTGGCGGGAATCGAAGAACGGCCAAGCGAGGTGCTCGCGCGAAGGTCCGCGCAGTTGCGAAACCGGGGTCATGACAGTCTCCCGCAAAGGTCGCTTGTGCGCGCGTCGCCAAGCGCAAGGCGTTCCAATAACGTTTCATACCTAAAATATCATGTCAAGCGAGCCGCGGAAGGCCAAAAGCCGGGGTGCTGTGCAAAAGGCCTACGAAATAGGCCATGAAGCGCTGATGAATGCGCAAATGATGTTTTGTCTCGCCGAAACCAGCGAGTCCGATTGACTTCATTTTTGTTTGAGGTCTAAAATTATATTCGGTCGCCCCAAGTTCCTGATGAGGCCGAGGAGACGAGCATGGCAGAACGCTCTTTCGCGCGCGAGGTGGAAGACCTCAAGCTCGGCGCCGGCCAGGAATTCCGCGGCGAAGGCATCCTCGCCATCACCAAGGCGTTGCTCGAATGCGGCGTCAGCTATGTCGGCGGCTACCAGGGCGCGCCGATCTCGCACCTGATGGACGTGCTGTCGGACGCGCAGGACATCCTGTCCGATCTTGGCGTGCATTTCGAAACCAGCGCCAGCGAGGCGACCGCGGCGGCCACGCTCGCCGCCTCCGTGATGTATCCGATCCGCGGCGCAGTTACGTTCAAAGCGCCGGTCGGCATCAACGTCGCGTCCGACGCACTCGCCAATCTGTCCTCGGGTGGGGTGACCGGCGGAGCGCTGATCATCATCGGCGAGGATTATGGCGAGGGCTCCTCCATCATGCAGGAGCGTTCGCATGCGTTTGCGATGAAGTCCCAGCTCTGGCTGGTCGATCCTCGGCCCAACGTGGCCTCGATCGTCAAGGCCGTGCACGATTCCTTCGAGCTATCAGAGGCGTCGAATACGCCTGTCATGCTGGAGGTGCGGATTCGCGCCTGCCATGTCCACGGTCGCTTCGCCACCCGCGACAACGTCCGCCCCAGCTTTCCGCTGTCCCGCGCGCTCGAGCAGCCGTCGCGCGACACCAACCGGATCGTGCTGCCGCCGGCCTCGTTCATGCACGAGAAGGAGAAGGTCGAGCAGCGCTGGCCCGCGGCGGTCGAATTCATCCACGCGCGCGGCATGAACGAAACATTTGACGGTGATATCGACGATATCGGCATCATCATGCAGGGCGGCATGTATAACGGCGTCATCACCGCGCTGCGCGAGGCCGGGCTTGCCGACATCTGGGGCGAAACTCGGCTGCCGCTCT
The DNA here is from genome assembly GCF_000938235.1 of Bradyrhizobium sp. LTSPM299. Taxonomy (NCBI): domain Bacteria; kingdom Pseudomonadati; phylum Pseudomonadota; class Alphaproteobacteria; order Hyphomicrobiales; family Nitrobacteraceae; genus Bradyrhizobium; species Bradyrhizobium sp. LTSPM299. The sequence continues at coordinate 155,248 of NZ_JYMU01000059.1, read as the reverse complement.
ATGTGATGAACGTGACCTACCCGATCGTCGACCGCGAGGTGATCGAGTTCTGCCGCGGCAAGAAGGCCGTGCTGATGGTCGAAGAGGGCCAGCCGGAATTCATCGAGCAGTCCCTACACAAGATCCTGCGCAATGCCGACATTCCGGCCAAGCTCCATGGCAAGGACTTGTTCCCGATGGCCGGCGAATACACGTCGCAGGTGATGGGGGCGGCGATCGGCGCCTTCATCCGCCGCTGGCGCTCTGACGCGCTGCCGGATTCCGCGCGCGCGCCGAACATCGACCGGGTCGAGGTCGACGACAAGATCCGCGCGCTGGCCGACGTGGTGCCGCCGCGGCCGCCGGGCTTCTGCACCGGCTGTCCGGAACGGCCGATCTTTTCCGCGATGAAGCTCGTGGAGAAGGAGCTCGGCCCGCACCATATCGCCGCCGATATCGGCTGCCATCTGTTCTCGATCCTGCCGCCGTTCAATATCGGCGCCACCACGATGGGCTACGGGCTCGGTCCGGCATCGGCCTCGGCCTTCAATGTTCCCGCAGGAAAACGCTCGATCTCGATGATGGGCGACGGCGGCTTCTGGCACAACGGGCTGACCAGCGGCGTCGGCAACGCCGTGTTCAACCAGCACGACGGTGTGATCGTCGTGGTCGACAACTTCTATTCCGCCGCGACCGGCGGCCAGGACATCCCCTCCTCGCGCGCCGACAACCGGTCGCGTTCGACCAAGCACCCGATCGTCGAGGCGGTGAAGGGCGTCGGCGCCAAATGGGTGCGCCAGATCGACCACACCTACGACGTCTCGCACATGCGCGACACCCTGCGTGAAGCGCTGACGACGAAGGAAAAGGGACCCAAGATCATCGTCGCCTCGTCGGAGTGCATGCTGAACAAGCAGCGCCGCGTAAAACCGCTGGTGGCCGCAGCCGCCAAACGCGGTGAGCGAATCGTGCGCGAACGTTTCGGTGTCGATGAAGACACCTGCTCCGGCGATCACGCCTGCATCCGCCTGTCGGGCTGCCCGTCGCTGTCGGTGAAGCCGACCACCGATCCCCTGAAGGACAATCCGGTCGCGGCCGTCGACAACACGTGCGTCGGCTGCGGACATTGCGGCGAGATCGCTGACGCGGCCGTGCTGTGCCCCTCGTTCTATCGCGCCGATGTCGTTTCCAATCCGACCGCGTTCGAGGCGCGGCTCGACCGGATCTGGCAGCGGATGATCGGCGCGTTGCAGCGCTGGCGGGCGGGACGGCGGGTCACGTTCGAGCAGGAGGCGGCATGAACGTCTCGGTCGCGCCCACCTCCGTTGGCCTCAGCCAGGCCCGCCCCATCAGCGTCGCAGTGCTCGCGATGGGCGGTCAGGGCGGCGGCGTGCTGGTCGACTGGATCGTGGCGCTCGCCGAGCACCGCGGCTGGTTCGCGCAATCGACGTCGGTGCCCGGTGTCGCCCAGCGCACCGGTGCCACGATCTACTACATCGAGATGATCGCGCCCGACACGAGCAAGCCGGACCGCAATCCCGTGCTGTCGCTGATGCCGGCCCCGGGTAAGGTCGATATCGTCATCGGCGCCGAATTGATGGAGGCCGGCCGCGCCATCCTGCGCGGGCTGGTCTCGCCCGACCGTACGCTCCTGATCGGTTCCTCCCACCGCTCGCTGGCCGTGAGTGAAAAGACAGCGCCCGGCGACGGCACCGCCGACGCCTCGCAGGTCTACGAGGCGGCAAACGTCGCGGCCAATCGCTTCATCGCATTCGACATGGCCGAGATCGCCGATGCCACCGGCAGCGTGGTCTCCTCGGTGCTGTTCGGTGCGCTGGCGGGCTCCGGCGCACTGCCCTTTGCGACAGAGGATTTCGAAGCCACGATCCGGGCCGCCGGCGTCGGTGTCGATGCCAGCCTCCGCGCCTTCGCCGTCGGCCGCGAGCGTGCCACCGCCACGCTCAAGCAGGACCCAAAGATCAAGCCCACGGTAAAGCCGCCGCTGGCCAAGCACTTTCCAAAGCTCGCGCCGATCGGCCACGCCGGCTACGACGCGCTTGTCGCGCGGGCGCGGCAATTGCCGGCCGAGGCTCACGGCATTGTCGCGGCCGGCCTGCAGCGCGTGGTCGACTATCAGGACGTCGCCTATGGGGCTGAGTATCTCGACCGGCTGGAAGCGATGCCGCGCGAGGCGATCGGCTTGTTGCAGGCGTTCGCCAAATATCTTGCGATCGCGATGGCCTATGACGATGTCATCCGCGTCGCCGATCTCAAGACGCGTGCGGGGCGGTTCGACCGGGTTCGCCGCGAGGCGCGAGCCGGCGACGATCAGGTGCTCGCGATCACCGAATTCTTCCATCCTCGGATCGAGGAAATGGCCGGGATGCTGCCGCGGCGGCTTGGTGAACGCCTCGAACGCAGCCAGCGGCTCGCGCGACTGATTGATCGCGGACGCAAACTCCGCACCACCGCGCCATCGGCCTTCCTGACATTGTACTGCATCGCAGGCCTGCGCCGGTTCCGCCGCGGTTCGCTGCGGCATGCCCGCGAGATGCGCCACCTCGAAGATTGGACGCAACGCATCCGCAAATTCGCCGCACATGACCTCGCGCTCGCGACCGCCGTTTGCGAGGCGCGCCGTCTCGTCGCCGGTTACTCCGACACCCACTCCCGCGGTGAATCGAAATTCGACAAGGTCATGCTTACGTCCGAGCGGCTGGCCGGCCGCCCCGACGCCGCCGAATGGGTGCAGCGGCTGATCAAGGTCGCGCTGAAGGACGCCGATGGCGCCGAGCTCGACGGCGCGTTGCGCACCGTCGAGACGCTGTTCGAGGATGCCTGAGGATGGACCAATTCGAAGTCGTGGTGTCGAAGACCGAGGCGTTGACGCCGCGCATCCGCGAATTCGTGCTCGCGCGCAGCAATGGTGCGCCGATGCCGGGCTGGGCGGCCGGCGCCCATATCGACGTCCATATGCCCGACGTCGGCCGGCGCTCCTATTCGCTGATCGAGACGGGTTCACCGCGGGCCGTCGAACATCCGATCCATTATCGCATCGCCGTGCTGCAGGAAAGCAAGAGCCAGGGCGGCTCGCTTTATATGCATCGTCTCAAGTCCGGCGATCACCTGACGATCTCGCCGCCGGCGAACAATTTCCCACTCGGTTCCGGCGCAGGCGAAGTCGCACTGGTCGCGGGTGGCATCGGCGTGACGCCGCTGCTCACGATGGCATGTGAGCTGAGCGCCGCGAAACGGCCGTTCTCGTTCCATTACGCCGGCCGCAGCCGCAGCGAGCTTGGCTTCCTCGGCGAGATCGAACGGCTGGCCTCCGGTAACGCGACCATCCATGCAGACGACGAAGCCGGCCGGTTCTTCGATCTCGAGGGCCTGATGACGCGGCTCGCTCCCGACGTTCCGCTTTACCTCTGCGGACCGCTGCCGATGATCGAGGCGGCCATTGCATTGGCGAAACGGATGGACTGGCCGCAGGGACGGCTGCATTTCGAGATCTTCACCGCGCCCGAGGAGAAATCCGGCGATACCCCGTTCGAGGTCGAGCTCAAGAGCAGCGGCCGCGTTTTTGAGATTCCCGCCGGCAAGACCATCCTCGACGTGCTGCTCGAGGCCGGCGAGGACCCGATCCATGACTGCAAGCGCGGCGATTGCGGGATCTGCCAGACCGCTATCATCGAGGGGATCCCAGACCACCGCGATTATATCCTGAGTGAAAGCGAGCGGGCGTCGAACAAGGTGATGCAGATCTGTATTTCGCGCGCGAAGACCAAGCGGCTCGTGCTCGACCTGTGATGGAGGAACGCATGATCAGATATGCCGGCAACTCCGCGGCGATCCGCGACCTGGTCCGCGACCAGGAGGTTCACCGCGACGTCTATGTCAGCGAGGAGGTGTTCCAGCTCGAGATGGAGCACATGTTCCCGAACAGCTGGGTCTATGTCGGTCACGACAGCCAGGTCCCCAACGCTGGCGACTATTTCGGCACCACGATCGGCACGCAGCCGGTGCTGCTGGTCCGTCACACCGACGGCACGGTGCGCGTGCTGCACAACCGCTGCCCCCACAAGGGCACGCGCATCACCTCGGAGACCTGCGGCAACACCGGAAAGTTCTTCCGCTGTCCCTACCATGCCTGGAGCTTCAAGACCGACGGCTCCCTGCTCGCGATCCCGCTGAAAAAGGGCTACGAGAACACCGGCTTCGAGAAAAGCCATGCCGCGCCCGGCATGGCGCCGGTGCGCCATGTCAGAAACTATCGCGGCTTCGTGTTCGCGAAGATCAACGATAGCGGCCTCGATTTCGAGGAATTCTTCGGTGACAGCCTCTCAAGCCTCGACAATATGGTTGACCGGTCGCCGGTCGGCCAGCTCAAGGTCGCCGGCGGCGTGCTGCGGTACATGCACAATTGCAATTGGAAGATGCTGGTCGAGAACCAGACCGACACCTGCCACCCGATGGTGGCGCACGAGTCCTCCGCCGGAACCGCGGTCGATGTCTGGAAGAAGGCGCCTCCAGGCACCAAGAAGCCGATGGCGGTCGAGATCATCGCCCCCTTCATGAGCCCATACGAGTTCTTCGAGAACATGGGCATCCGGATCTGGGACAACGGCCACGGCCACACCGGCGTGCATCACTCGATCCATTCCGACTATTCGGCGGTGCCGGGCTATTTCGACAAGATGACGGCGGCCTATGGCGAGGCCCGCGCCAAGGCGATCCTGGACGAGAACCGGCACAACACGGTCTATTTCCCCAACATCATGATCAAGGGGCCGATCCAGCTGCTGCGGCAATTCAAGCCGATCGCGGCCAACAAGACGCTGGTCGAGTCCTGGACGTTCCAGCTCGTCGACGCACCCGACATGCTGCTCGAGCGCACGCTGATGTACAACCGCCTGATCAATGCGCCGACTTCGATCGTCGGCCATGACGATCTCGAAATGTATGAACGCGCGCAGGAGGGCCTGCATTCGAACGGCATCGAGTGGGTCAATCTGCAGCGCCTCTACAGTCCCGACGAGGCCGGGCAGACCAATGTGGCGATCAACGGCACCAGCGAGTGGCCGATGCGTCACCAGTTCCGGGCCTGGACCAAGTTCATGACGATGGGGATGTGACATGAGCATGGTTGCCGATGCGCCTGTTGTGAATGCAATTCCTACCGATCAGGAGTTGATCGACTTCGTCGTCCGCGAGGCACGGCTGATCGATCAGCAGCGTTTCGACGAATGGCTCGACATGTATGCCGATGACGCCTTCTACTGGATGCCTCTGGAATGGAATCAAACCGATCCCCGGCTGACCTGCTCGCTGATGTACGAGGACAAGCTGCTGCTCTCGATCCGGGTCGAGCGGCTCAAGGGCGCCCGGACCTTCAGCCAGAAGCCGAAGAGCCGCTGCCATCACGTGCTGCAGACACCGCAAGTCGATTCGCGTGACGCTGCGGCGAACAGCTACGTCACCTGGACTCCGATTCACTATGTCGAAACCCGCCTGGAGGAGCAGACGCTCTATGCGGCCTGGGTCACGCATCATCTGAGTGTCGAGAACGGCAGGCTGAAGATCAAGCTGAAGCGGGTCGACCTGATCAATTGCGATGCGGCCTTCGGCAACATCCAGCTTTTTATGTAGGAATGATAAGCGTGACCGATTACACAGCGATCGTCAGCGGCGGCAATACCGGCATTGGAGCCGCGATCGCGCGCGGCCTGCTCGCCGAAGGATACGCGGTGATCTCGGTGTCGCGGCGCAAGCCGGACTGGAGCCATCCAAAACTCTCCGCGTATGAAGTCGATCTGCTCGATGCCACGGCGACGCGCCAGGTGGCCGCTGAAATCGCCGCCAAGGTTGCGATCACCCATGTCGTGCACAATGCCGGCGCGATCCGCGCCAAGCTGCTGGAAGAGGTCGAGGACGAGGATGTCGGCGCCCTGGCCCAGCTGCATTTTGGCGCCGCAATTGCGCTGACGCAGGCGGCACTGCCCAGCATGAAACAAGCGCGCTTTGGCCGCATCGTGCTGCTGTCGTCCCGTGCGGCGCTCGGGGCCGTTACCCGCACGGTCTATTCGGCCACCAAGGCCGGAATCATCGGCATGGCACGAACCTGGGCGCTGGAGCTCGCTCCCTTCGGGATCACAGTCAATGTCGTCGCGCCCGGCCCGATCGCGGATACCGAGATGTTCGAGAGCGTGATGTCGGTCGAATCCGAACGTGCGAAGGCGCTGGCGCGGGCGATCCCGCTTGGCCGTCTCGGCAAATCCATCGACGTTGCGCGCGCGGTCAGTTTCTTCAGTTCACCGGATGCGGACTTCATCACCGGGCAGACGCTCTATGTCTGCGGCGGCGCCAGCATCGGGTCGATTTCCATCTAGCTTCGGCGAGACGCAGCCATGGATGCCACGGTCAAACGAAAGCTTCGATCCCCGAAGAGCGCACGTCCGCCGCCGTTGCAGCCGCTCGAGCCGGCGCACGAGTCCGATGGCGCCCATCTCGAGCTGCGCATCTGGCTGCGACTGCTCTCCTGCGCGACCCGAATTGAGAAGTCGCTGAATGCACGGCTGCGCAAGGAGTTCAACACCACGCTGGCCCGCTTCGACCTGCTGGCGCAGCTCGCGCGCAAGCCCGAAGGTGCAAGCATGTCCGAGGTCTCCAACCTCTTGATGGTCTCGAACGGCGCCATCACCGCGCTGGTACAGAAGTTGGAAGCCGACGGATTGATCCATCGCGAGGTCGATTCCGAGGATCGCCGCACCTTCCGTCTGCGACTGTCGCAGGACGGCGCCAAGGAATTCGGCCGGATGGCACGCCGGCACGAGGAGTGGGTGATTGCGCTGATCGGCGAACTGTCACCCGTCGCGCAGTCCGATCTGCTGCAGCACCTGACCTTGCTCAAGCGCCGCCTCGACAAACACGCCTGACGTCACGGACGTTTGCTCCATCAATGATCCCTGGGCACAAGATTGTGTTAGTGCCCCCTCGCCTCGGGAACCAGACTCCGACGCGAATTCTGATCTATACATCTCATAGGCGGACTAGCTAAAGTCCGCAGCAGCCGTTCTACCGGCGCGCAGGTAGGCGTACCTACCGCGGTTTGAGAGGAAATCATGGCAGCCATATATTCAGATCTCGCCGGCAAGGTCGTTCTCGTCACGGGCGGCGCTTCGGGCATCGGCGAATCGATCGTACGGCGCTTCGCGCAGCAGAAATCCATTGTCGTGTTTTTCGACATCAAAGCCGAGGAAGGTACCAGCCTCGCGCGCGAGCTGTCAGGCGCGGGTCTCAGCGCGCATTTCCTGAATGTCGACCTCACCGATATCGCAGCACTCCGCGCCGGCATCGCCGATGCACGCAAAGCTCACGGTCCGATCAATATCCTCGTCAACAACGCCGCCCATGACGAACGGCATCCGACGGAGGAGGTGACGCCGGAGTATTGGGATGACCGCATCGCTGTGAACTTGAAACATCAATTCTTCGCCGCGCAGGCGGTCCTGCCGGACATGAAGGCGGCCAACGCCGGCGCGATCATCAATTTCGGCTCGGTCTCGTGGATCGCGGGACAAGGGGGTATGGCCGCCTATACCGCCAGCAAATCCGGCGTGATCGGCCTCACCCGCTCGCTGGCGCGCGACTACGGCCCCTACAACATTCGCGTCAATGCGATCGCGCCCGGCTGGATCATGACCCAGCGCCAGATCGAGAAGTGGCTAACGCCGGCCGGTGTAGATGAGCTTATGCACCGCCAGTGCCTGAAGAGGAAACTCGTTCCGGACGAGATCGCGAAGTTCACCGTGTTCCTCGCATCCGACGAAGCATCGGCCTGCACCTCACAGCACTACATCGTGGACGGCGGCTGGGTATGAAAAGCGCAAGCGGGCCGCCTCCGCGGCACCGCCTCTCATCCCCAACTCCCTTGCTCAGCGGATTGACCCGCATGGCGGCCGTATCCATATGGGATGTAGGAATCGGATGAAGCCTGCCGTTTCGGACCAGCTTGAACGCGGCCGAGCACCGCTCGCGGCGTCATCCCAGCACATGATTTGGTTCGGGAGCTCCTATGACGGCACTGTCTATCCTCGATCTCGTCCGCGTCACTCAGGAGACCGATGCGCGCGGCGCGCTCGACAACGCCCGTGATCTTGCTGTTCATGCCGAGGCTTGGGGCTATCGCCGCATTTGGGTGGCGGAGCATCACAATATGGCCGGTATCGCGAGCGCCGCGACGTCGGTTGTGATCGGTCATATCGCAGCAGGAACAAAAACCATCCGTGTCGGTGCCGGCGGTATCATGCTCCCCAACCATGCCCCCTACGTCATCGCGGAGCAGTTCGGGACGTTGGCGCGTTTGTTTCCAGGCCGCATCGACCTCGGACTCGGCCGCGCACCCGGGACCGACCAGCTCACACTGCGCGCCTTGCGCCGCACGCCCGAAGCCGCCGAGAACTTCCCGCAGGACGTTCTCGAGGTGCAGGCCTTCCTGGCGCCGGCCGGTCCAAATCAACGCATCCAGGCCGTGCCGGCTGCAGGAACCGAAGTCCCGTTGTGGATTCTCGGATCGAGTCATTTTGGTGCGATGCTGGCCGCCGAACTCGGGCTCCCCTACGCATTCGCCTCGCATTTCGCGCCCGACGAACTCATCCCGGCGTTACAAATCTACCGCAACCGCTTCAAACCGTCCGAGCAGCTTGACCGCCCCTACACCATGGTCGGTGTCAACATCGTCGCCGCCGGCAGCGATGACGAAGCGCGCAGGCTGGCGACGACGCAGCAGATGTCCTTCGCAAACATCTTCCGCGGCGCGCGCGGCCTCAGCCAGCCGCCGATCGACGACATCGAAAGCTACTGGTCATCAGCGGAAAAGGCGCAGGCGATGCGGATGCTGGCGCGGTCCATCGTCGGCTCGCCCGAGACGGTTCGTTCCGGCATCGATGCACTCGTCGCAGAGACAGGCGCCGACGAACTCATGATCGTGTCCGATGTCTACGATCATCCAACTCGGCTGCGATCCTTCGAACTTATCGCCAGCGCTGTTTAGAGCGCCGGCACCTTCCTGCCGAACCGTCGTCTTCAATCGAACTGGACCGGCTCCGATCCTGGATAGGCGTGAGAGACAAACTCGCAGAAGGCACGCGCCGCCGCAGAAAGCCGCGACTTGCTTTTCCAGGCAAGGCCAACGTCCATGGTGTGAACGTCATCATCCAGCACTTTGACATCGATCCGGTGTCCTTCAAGCGACCAAGGCCGATAGATTACATCGGACAGGATCGTGACACCCATTCCGGTCGCGACCATGCTGCGAACGGCTTCCACGGACAGGGTACGGAAGGTGACGTTGGGCACGTACGACGTACGCTGCCAGTAGCGCATCGCGGAACGTTCAGCCTCGTCGACGGTCAGCATCAGATATGGCTCGGCGGCAACATCGGCCAGCGTGACCTTGTCCTTGTGCAACAGCGGGTGATTGGCGCAGGTCCACAGACGCCGCGGAGACTTCAACAACAAGCGTGAATGAATGCTGCGCCGATCGTGCAGGTTAGAGACCAGCATGATCGCGGCATCGACGCTGCCCTTGACGAGGCTTTGCTCGATCGCATCGCGCTGAAATTCGTGCAGCCGCACGGTGATGCCGGGAAACGATCGCCAGAAGCGCGACAACAGCGGCGGCAGGAAATAGCCGGCGACCGTGTAGCTGACCGCGACGTCGACGGTGCCGCCGACCTGGGTTCCCCAGCGATGCGGCCCCCGCGTCGCATCCGACACGCTGGCCTCGATGGCGCGGGCGCGCTGCAGGAATTCCTGACCGTCGACGGTGAGTGTCACACCGTTGGAATGCCGGTCGAACAGCTTACGGCCGAGATCGGCTTCGAGCGCCTTGATGGATGCCGTGACGGCCGACTGCGTCACATTGAGCCCAGCCGCAGCCGCCGAAACCCTTCCGGATTCCGCGGTAGCAATGAAATGCCGAACCTGACGGAAAGTCAGAGCCATCAATTTTTCCGATATCAGCGACTAGTTTTTCGAGTTTTACAATCCCCCTCCGCGACGCGAAAATCAATCGTTGGTTCACGCGGGAGACGGCATCTCGATGACTTCCCAGGGCTTGGAGTTGGCCGCTCGCGACGTCAGCGTCCAATTCGAGGGTCTGAAAGCGCTTTCGGACGTGACCCTTGCCGTGCCGCGCGGCCGCATCACCGGATTGATCGGGCCCAATGGCGCGGGAAAAACCACACTTATCAATGTCCTGACCGGATTCCAGCCGGTCGGCACTGGAACGGTCGAACTGGAAGGTGACGCGATCGGCGGCATCGCCCCGCACAAGCTGCGGCGCATGGGCGTCGCGCGCACGTTTCAATCGGGACGACTGTTCCGCGATCTTCCTGTTATCGACAACCTCGAGGTGACGGGCGTCGGCCTCGGCCAAAGCCGGCGCGACGCGATCACGGAAGCAAGGCAAGTATTGGCCTGGCTCGGCATTTCGCCGCTCGCAGCCACGATCGCCGGCGCCCTGCCCTATACCGACGAACGCCGCGTCGCCATCGGCCGCGCCATCATGTGCACGCCACGCTATCTGTTACTCGACGAACCCGCAGCCGGCATGTCCGAGCATGAGAGCCACGATCTGGCCGTCGTCATCAAGCGGATCGCCGGCGAACTCGGCGTCGGCGTCCTCCTGATCGAGCACAATATTGGGCTTGTGCTCGAATTGTGCGAACGCATCTTCGTGCTCGATTCCGGCGAGATCATCGAGGTCGGCACGCCGGACCAGATCCGCCGCAGCGACGCGGTCCGCCATGCCTATATGGGCACACAACGGGATGAGATCATCCCGGCGCTCGCGGAACAGGCCGCGGCGTCATGACGTTGCTTGATGTCGACGACATCACCGTGCGTTATGGGCGCCTCACCGCCTTGCGCGGCGTCACAATGGCAATTGCCGAAGGCGAGATCCTGTTCGTGACCGGCCCCAACGGTGCCGGGAAGTCGACCCTGCTGAATGCCATCGCCGGCGTCGTTCCAACTGCAACGGGCACCATCACGCTGGACGGCACAAGAGTGACCGGCGCCGCACCGGAGGAGATCGCGAGGCGCGGATTTTCGCTGGTGCCCGAAGGGCGCAACGTGTTCGGCGGCCTGACCGTCGAGGAAAATCTGAGGGTCGGCACCGGCATGCGTGCCGACCGCAAAAAGATCGCCGACGATCTCGAGTCGGTCTACCAGGACTTCCCGATGTTGGCGGAGCGCCGCCACACCACCGCCGGCATGCTGTCTGGCGGGCAGCAGCAGATGCTGGTGATCGGCCGCGCCCTGATGGCCGCCCCGCGCCTGATGGCGATCGACGAGCCCTCGCTCGGCCTTGCGCCCAAGATCATCGACCAGGTCTACGAGATCCTGATGCGGCTGCGATCGCAGCGCAAGCTCACCCTCCTGATCGTCGAGCAAAGCTCGGCGCGCGCCATGATGACCGGCGGACGGATGATCCTGATCCGCGGCGGCCGCATCGTGCTGGAGGGAGACGCCGCAGACATGGTCAAGGACGAACGGCTGAAACAGGCCTATTTCGGCTTTGGGGACCATTAGACGATGACCGCCGTCCTGCAAATCGTCTTCGACGCGTTGAGCCTGGGTAGTCTTTATGCACTTGGCGCGCTCGGTATCGCGGCCGTCTTCGGCGTCATGCGCCTGGTGAATTTCGCACATGGCGACTTCATTGCCTTCTGCGTGTTCGCGATGCTGTTACCGTCGGTCGATGCCACGGCAATCGTGTTCGCCGGCCAGCTGCCGTTCTATCTGCTGATTCCGCTGCTGCTGCTCGTCGGCGCCGGCCTGTCGATGTTGTCGGAGGTGATCGTCTTCCGCCGCTTCCGCAACGCCAACCCGGCGACCATGATGATCGCATCCTTCGCGCTCGGCTTCGTGATCCGGCACCTGCTGCTGTTGCTCTATTCGAGCCGCCCGAAGTCGATCACGCTGTGGCCTAGCCTTGGCCTGCCGGTGGAGTTTCTCGGTGCCCACATTCCGATGCTGCAGGTCGTCACCATCATCATCACACTGGTGGTGCTGGCCGTGCTGGTGCTGTTCCTGAAGCACACGCGCTATGGCCTCGAGATGCGCGCCGCCGCCGAGAATTTCACCATGGCCCGCATGCTCGGGGTGCGCGCCAATGGTGTCATTCTGCTCGCGTTTGCCATCAGCGGCATGCTGGCGGCGGCGATCGGCCTGATCCTGGCCACCAATTCCGGTACCGCCGATATCGGCATGGGCGCCAATGTCATGCTGATCGCCTTCATTGCGACCGTAATCGGTGGGCTCGGCAGCGTGCCCGGCGCGGTTGCCGCGGGCTTCCTGATCGGCGCCGCAAGCGTCGTATTTCAGGCCACCCTGCCGCATGACGCCCGCGTGTTCCGCGATGCCTTCGTTTATGGCGCGGTGATCGTGGTCCTGCTGGTGCGCCCGCAGGGCCTGTTTGCCCCCAAATCCGCCAAGCAGAGAGTCTGATTGATGTCGCGTCCGCCATCCGTCATCCGGCAAACGATCGTCACCCCGATCATACTGATCGCGGTGCTGCTCGCGATGGCGGCGTTGAGCTATCAATTCGGAAGCCGTGCCTTCAACCGCACCGCCATCGAGATGTTCATCAACATCATGGTGGTGGTCGGGCTCTACGCCTTCGTCGGCAATTCCGGCTTGCTGTCGTTCGGGCATATCAACTTCATGTGCCTTGGGGCCTACATGACGGCATGGTTGACCATTCCGCCAGTGATGAAGTCGATCACGCTCAGGGGATTGCCGGCGTGGTTGCTGCACACGCAATTGCCGATGTGGGTTGCCACACCGATCTCGGGCGTATTCGCGGCGCTGTTTGCGCTGATCGTCGGGCGCATCATCATGCGGTTATCAGGGATTGCCGCCTCGATCGCCACGTTCGGCCTGCTCGGCGTCGTCAACAACGTCTATTCGAACTGGGATTCCGTCACCGGTGGGCAAGGCTCGATCGTCGGAATTCCCCCGACCATGAACGTCTGGATCGGATGGCTGGGCGCCGCGGTCGCCATCGTGACGGCCTACCTCTATTCGATCTCCCGCTCGGGACTTGCACTGCGTGCCGCGCGCGACGAGGAAGTGGCCGCCAGAGCCTCCGGCGTCGATATCGTGCGGGAGCGACTGGTCGCCTTTGTCGTCAGCGCGTTCATCATCGGTCTGGCGGGCGCGTTCTACGCCCACTTCCTGAGCATCGTCAATCCAGGCTCGTTCTACCTGCGCACCACCTTCATTACCCTGTCGATGCTGGTGGTCGGCGGCATGTACAGCCTTAGCGGCGCGGTTGCCGGCGTGGTCGCAATCTCGGTGCTGATCGAGCTGTTTCGCGACCTCGAAAAGGGCGTCAGCCTCGGCGGCTTGACCGTTGCGCTGCCGAACGGCGCCCAGGAAATCGCGATCGGTATCATCACGATCGTCATCCTGATTTACCTGCCGAGCGGTCTCACCCGCAACCGGGAATTCTCGTGGCGGAACTGGCCGCTTCAGCAGCGGCGTCTCGCACCGCCCGTGCAGACGGCGCTGAAGGAAACCAACTGAACTACCGTACATCATTGGAGGAGTGGACAATGCGTTTCGATAAAATACTTGGGATACTGGCCGGCGCCGCCACGCTGTGGTTCACGCCGGCTCACGCCGCGGACGAGATCGTCGTTGGATTCGCCACCGCCGCATCCGGCTTCATGCAGGCCTATGACAAGCCTGCCCAGGATGCCGCCCTGATCCGCATCGACGAGATCAACAAGGCAGGTGGCTTGCTGGGCAAGAAGATCAAGCCGGTGTTTGCGGACACCAAGACCGACCAGGCCGAAGGTGCCAAGGCCGGGCTTGCGGTGCTCGACCAGGGCGCCGAACTCGTCATCGTTTCCTGCGACTACGATTTTGGCGCGCCCGCGGCGCTACAAGCGCAGGCGGCCGGCAAGGTTTCGTTCTTCCTGTGTGCCGAATCGATCAAGGCCGGCATCCCCGGTGTCGGCCCCTCCTCGTTCTCAGCCTCGGTGCTGGCGGCCGTGCAGGGCGCGACGATGTCCGAATGGGCCTACAACAAGAAGAACGCTCGCACCTTCTACCGGCTGCTCGACAGCTGGACCGTCTACAACAAGGGCATCTGCGACGGCTTCGACTGGCAAATGCCGCATCTGAAGGACGCCAAGCTCGTCGGCAGCGACACGTTCAAGAACGACGATGCCTCGATCGCATCCCAGATCACGCGCATCAAGAGTCTGCCGAGGGAACCCGACGCCATCATGCTATGCACGATGATGCCGGGCGCAGTCTCCGCCATCAAGCAGATCCGCGCCGCCGGCATCAAGTCGATGATCCTCAACGGCTCGGGCGTCGACGGCAGCTACTGGCTGAACGCCGTACCTGATCTGTCGAACTTCTACGTTCCGGTGCAAGGCTCGGTCTACGGCGACGATCCGAACCCGAAGGTCAACGAGTTCAACAAGAAGTACAAGGACGTGACCGGCGGCGATCCGTCCAGCCAGTACGTCTATCCCGGCTATGTCCTGATCGACGTCTGGGCCAAGGCGGTCGAACGCGCCAAGACGACGGACGCCGCAGGCGTCGTGGCCGAGCTCGAGAAGATGAACAACGAGCCCACGCTGTTCGGACCGCGCACCTTCACCAAGGACCTCCACCACCAGAACCAGGGCCGCTACCTGATCGTCGACACCGAGGCCGGCAAGCCGAAGGTGGTCGATCAGTGGACAATCTCGGAAAAGATCCCGGTCGACTACCTGGTCTCCAAGTGAGCTCTCAGAGTAAGCGCTCAAAGTAAGCTTGCCATGCGCCGTTCGCGGATGCCTCGTCGCATCCGCGGGCGGCCCGGCTCCCTCGGATCACACAACAACCCGCAAGAACGACAACGGGAGGATGATGAAAGATGGTGGTTATTAACTGCGACATGGGCGAAGCCTACGGCCTCTACAAAATGGGCGATGACAGGGCTCTGATGCCCCACATCGACGTCGCCAACGTCGCCTGCGGATTCCACGCCTCCGACTTCAATCACATGCGCAAGACCGTGCAACTGGCGAGGCAGCATGGCGTCAAGGTCGGGGCGCACCCGTCGCTGCCGGACCACCAGGGCTTTGGGCGCCGGGAGATGAAGATCGACCGCGAAGAGCTGGCCAATTGTCTGCTCTATCAGATCGGGGCGCTCAAGGCGTTCCTGGATGCGGAAGGCATGCCGCTCAATCATATCAAGCCGCACGGTGCGTTGTACGGCATGGCATCCCGCAACGAAGAGATCGCGGAGGCGATCGCCGACGCCGCCGACGTCTACAAGGTGCCGCTGCTCGGCATGAAGGGCACGCTGCATCAAAAGGTCTACGAGCGCCGCGGCCACACCTTCGTCGCCGAATACTACGCCGATCTCGACTATAACGCCGACGGCAGCCTTATCATCACGCGCGAGCATGACGCCAAGGATCCTGTCGATGCGGCCTCGCGCTGCACCCGCGCGGTGAACGAGGGCAAGACGCGCACGGTGGCCGGCAATGACATCGTCGTCGGGGCCGATTCGATCTGTATCCATTCCGACACGCCCAACGCCGTGGCGATCGCGGAAGCAGTTCGCGAAGCCGTCCGTCCCTATCTGACGGCCCCCTGACGCATCGCGCAGCGACGGTCGCAACGAACACACGAGGAGTATTCCATGGCTACCCAGCAGATATTCTCGCCACTACCGGGCATCTTCTACCGCAAGCCCGCGCCCGACAAACCGGACTACAAAGCCGATGGCGACATCATCACGGAAGACGACACGATCGGTCTCATCGAGGTGATGAAATCATTCAACGAGGTGAAGGCGGGCGCAGCGGGCAAGATCGCGCGTTTCCTGGTGGAGAATGAGGAAGCCGTAATGGCCGGCCAGCCCATCGCCGAGATCGACGTTTGAGATGACGATCAAGAAGCTCCTCATCGCCAACCGCGGCGAGATCGCCGTTCGGATCATTCGTGCGGCGCGCGAATTGGGCATTGCGACCGTGCAGGTCTACAGCAAGGCCGACAAGGACTCGCTGGCCGTCCGCCTCGCCGACGAGTCGATCGACATCGGTCCGCCGCAGGCGTCGAAATCCTATCTCAACCAGGCAGCGATCCTCGCCGCGGCCAGCGCCGCCGGCGCCGACGCGATTCATCCAGGCTATGGCTTCCTTGCGGAGAACGCCAATTTCGCCGCCGCCGTCGAGGCCGCGGGCCTGATCTTCGTCGGCCCCACGGCCCAATCGATCCGCCTGATGGGCGACAAGGTCGCAGCCCGTGAGGCCGCCGCAGCAGCCGGCGTCCCGACCGTCCCGGGCAGCCGGGGACGCCTGGACTCCGCCGAGGCAGCCTTCGCGCTCGTCGAGACCACCGGCTTTCCGGTGATGATCAAAGCCGCGGCCGGCGGCGGCGGACGCGGCATCCGCATCGCGCGCACCGCCGAGGAATTTCATCATTTGATGCCGCAGGCGCAAGCCGAGGCGCTCGCGGCGTTCGGCGATGGCGGCCTCTATGTCGAGAAACTGGTCGAAGGCGCCCGTCATATCGAGGTGCAGGTGCTGGGCGACGGGAAAGACGTCATCCACTGCTTCGAACGCGAGTGCTCGTTGCAGCGCCGCCGTCAGAAGGTCTGGGAAGAAGCGCCCTCGCCGTCGCTGACGCCGGCGGTTCGCGAACAACTTTGCGCGTCAGCCGTCACGCTCGCCAAGGCGGTGAACTATCGCGGCGCCGGCACGATCGAATATCTCTATGACGATCGCAGCCACGAATTCTACTTTCTCGAGATGAACACCCGCATCCAGGTCGAACATCCGGTGACAGAGATGGTGACCGGCATCGACCTGATGATCGAGATGATCCGGATCGCCGGCGGCGAGCCGTTGCGCATCCGCCAGGATGAGGTGCGGGTCAAGGGACATGCGATCGAGGTCCGCATCAATGCCGAGGATCCGGCGAAGGGCTTCCTGCCGAACCCGGGCACGGTGAGCGCCCTCAACATTCCCGGCGGCGATGGCGTCCGTTTTGACAGCATGCTCTATGCCGGTTACACGGTGCCGCCGTTCTACGATAGTCTGCTTGGAAAACTGATCGTTCACGACCAAGATCGGCCGAGCGCAATCGCGCGGCTCGACCGTGCGCTGGCCGAGCTTGAGGTCGATGGATTGGCGACGACCAAATCCCTGCACCAGGCGCTGGCACGCGACCCCGACGTGCAGGCCGGTCGTTTCCACACCGCCTGGCTCGAGCCATGGCTCGCCGCGCATGCCGAGGCGCTTGCGGCGGCAACGCCGTCACCGTCCGTCAAGCTCACCCCATAACCCGCCCCGTCAGCAACAGGAGGCCGCAGTCCCATGCAAACCAGATTTTCCTTCGGCGGCGACGAGCACATCTTTGCCGAGGTCGACGAATCGATGTCCTTGGAGGCCTTTTTCAAGAGCCTCTTCGTCACCAACGCGGTGCGCGAGGCCAAGATCAAGGGCGTGACCGAGATCTGTCCGGCCAACGCCTCCTATCAGATCAAGTTCGATCCGGATCAGATCAAGCCCGACGACATGCTCGCCGAGTTGAAGCGGCTGGATTCGTCGACTGAGAAATCCGAGCCGGTCATCAAGACGCGGATCATCGAGATCCCCGTGCTCTACAACGATCCCTGGACGCACGAGACCCTGATGCGCTTTCGCGAGCGCCATCAGGCCCCTGCTGGCACCGATCTCGAATACGCGGCGCGCATCAACAACCTCGACAGCGTCGACGCATTCATCAAGGCGCATTCCAGCGCGCCGTGGTTCGTCTCGATGGTCGGATTCGTCGCCGGCCTGCCCTTCCTCTACCAGATGGTCGAGCGCAAGCGGCAGCTTCAGGCCCCGAAATATCTGCGCCCTCGCACCGACACGCCAAGGCTCACTGTCGGGCACGGCGGCTGCTTCAGCTGCATCTATTCGGTGCGCGGCGCCGGCGGTTACCAGATGTTCGGCATCACGCCGATGCCGATCTACGATCCCAACCAGAAGATCAGCTATCTCCGCGACTTCATGTGCCTGTTCCGGCCGGGCGACATCGTGAAGTGGAAGCCGATCGACCGGGCTGCTTACGACGCCGCTGTCGAGGATGTCGACGCCGGCCGCTTCGCACCCGTGATCCGTGACGTCTCGTTCTCGCTGACCGAATTCAACAACGATATTGATGCCTATAATCGCAAGCTCGAGGGGGTTCTCCATGCCCATTAAGGTCTTGAAACCGGGTCTTGCGACCACCGTCCAGGACCTCGGACGTCCCGGCTATTATCATATCGGCATTCCGCTCTCCGGCGGCATGGACCGTCACGCGCTTGCGGCGGCCAATCTGCTGGTCGGCAATGACGAAGGTGCGGCCGTGCTCGAAGCCGTGTTCATGGGACCGCAGCTCGAATTCACCGACGACGCCCTGATCGCGGTCACCGGAGCCGAGTTGCCGCCAAAGCTCGATGGTGCGCCGCGCGAGACCTGGACCAGCTTCAAGGTGAAGCGCGGCCAGAAATTGTCGTTCGACTTCCTCAAACAGGGCGCGCGTGCCTACATCGCGATCGCCGGCGGCATCGACGTTCCAGTCGTTCTCGGCTCGCGTTCGACCTACGCGCTTGGCGCGCTCGGCGGCTTCAAGGGCCGCAAGATCGAGGCCGGCGATGAATTAGCGATCGGCACATCCGCAGCGCCGGTCAAGGAAGGCCGCTCGATCGCGAAGGAATTGCGCGGCATGCCGGCCGGGATGCCGACGGAGTTGCGCGCCATGCCGGGACTCTATTGGCACCGCCTCACCGAGGCTGCCGGTAGCGGTTTCTTCTCGGATACCTGGAAGGTCGCTCCGGAGGCGGACCGGATCGGCTACCGATTCAAGGGCGGCAAGCCACTCGAATTCGTACCGCGTGAGCCTCCCTTCGGGGCCGGCTCCGATCCATCCAACATCACCGATGCCTGCTATCCCTACGGTTCGATCCAGGTGCCCGGCGGCACCGAGCCGATCGTTCTGCATCGCGACGCTGTGTCGGGTGGCGGCTATTTCATGGTCGGTACGGTCATCGCGGCGGACATGGACCTGATCGGTCAGCTTCAACCCAACACGCCGGTCAGGTTCGTCAAGGTCGGGATGGAGCAGGCACTTGCGGCGCGCCACGACCGTGCCGGACTGCTGGCGCAGCTGCGCAGTTCGTTGGCGTGATTGCGCCGAGGCACTGCTTTGACAAGATGCAGCGTGGCGGACGGATTCCGTTCGGCACGCTTGTTTCGGCGGCAGATGTCGTCATTCTGTGTCTCAGGAGCAAGATCTGATCGCGCGGTGCGCAGAACATGACAAGAACTCGGTGCGAGCTCCTACCTCTCTCGTTCGGGCACGAGAGTTGCACGGTCCGCGAGGAGAGAAGGCAAGACCCCGCAGTCGACGGCAGTGACGGAGCGCAAGATGCAGACCACTTACGCGACCAACGACATTCCCGCACACCAACGCCGACAGTACTGGCAGCAAGTCGTCTCCGACACCTATTTCTCGCTCGACCTTCGTTTCCTCGGTGGGCACGACTTCAACGGCAGCCTCGGCGCCTGGTCGCTCGGGCCTCTTTCGGTTTCCCGCAACATGTCGGACGGGCTGCTCTACAAGCGGCATGAGCGCCATCTGCTCAATGAACGCGAAGAGTGTTTCCTGATCACGGTGCCGGAGCTTGCCGAAATCCGCTTCGCGCAGGACGGCAAGGAGGTGCTGTGCCGGCCGGGCGCCTTCCTGATCGAGCGCAGCCATTTGCCGTACGAGTTCAGCCATCGCGACCCGTCCGCGCTCTGGGTGCTGAAGGTCCCGAGCGCGGTGCTGAAGGCACGGATCTCCCGCCCCGAACGCCTCGCGACGCTGCAATTCGACTGCAGCCGTAGTGTCGGCGCGCTCTTCGTCGATACGCTGCGCCTCGCCGGCGAGCGCATCGAGGAGATGGACGAGCCCGCGCGCGCCATGATGGGCAAGCATCTCATCGATCTCCTGGCGCTGGCGGTCGAGTCCGACGAGCGCGTGCTGGCGGGACACTCGTCCTCGATCCGCAACGCTCACCTCCATCGCTGCGAGCACTTCATCCGCGGCAGGCTCGACGACATGCGGCTGACGCCACAGATGGTCGCGGACGGCTGCGGAATATCGCTCAGATATCTGCACCAGATATTCGAAGGCGAAGGCGTCACCGTGAGCACCTACATCCGCACCGAGCGCCTCCTGATGTGCGATGCCATGCTGCGCGATCCACAATGCCGGAAGAGCATTTCCGAGATCGCCTATCATTGGGGCTTCGGCGACCAGGCCCAATTCAGCCGCAACTACCGCGGCCGGTTCGGCCGCACGCCGAGCGAAGCGCGCGCCGCGTCGCGCATGGTTCAGCCCTGACCTGACTTGATCAGAACCGAAGGCTCCGGGCAGGCACCGATCCAACGAATCATGCTCTCTGGCACAAATCTTCCTGCGCTCAGCGTCAAGCGCTCTGTCAGCGGCTGCCTATAATCCTCACGACATCAGCGGAAATCCGCCGGTCGAACCGAGCGACTGCGGCAACCGGATCTTCGATCCGGCGAGCCCGTAGCCACGTCGCGACCTCGCCGGCTCGCGCTCGAAAGGAAGTCGTATCGTGCAGAACCTTCGCGTTGCCGTTGACGTCGGCGGCACCTTTACCGACATCTGCATCATGGACGAGGTCACGGGCCTCATCCGCATCGAGAAAACCGCATCGACGCGCGATCCCATCGACGGGATCATGGGCGGTGTCTCCAAGGCCGGGATCGACCTGTCCAAGGTGGCGCTGTTCTCGCATGGCACCACGGTCGCTACCAACGCGCTGATCACGCGCCGGCTGCCGCGCACGGCGGTGGTAACCACCGAGGGATTCCGCGACGTCATCGAGATCCGGCGTGCCAACAAGGAGGATCTCTGGGACACCTACAAGGACGTCGTCAAGCCCTACGTGCCGCGGCGCGACCGGCTGACAGTCCCCGAACGCATCGATGCTGCCGGCAAGGTGATCCAGCCGCTCGACGTTGAGGCCGCGCGCAAGGTCGCACGCATCCTCAAGCGCCGCGGCGTCGCCGCGGTCGCGGTATGTTTCATGAACGCCTATCTCAACGGCGCGAACGAGCGCGCGATGCGCGAGATCCTGCTGGCGGAAATGCCGGATATTCCGGTCTCGATCTCCTCGCAGGTGCTCCCCGAAATCTTCGAGCACGAGCGGTTCTCGACCACGGTTGCCAATGCCGTCGTGAGCCCGGTCGTTGTCAGTTACACGAGCCGGCTCGGCGACCGTCTCGCCAATGAGGGCTACACCCGAGATCTGCTGCTGCTGCACACCGGCGGCGGCGTCATGACGCCGGCCAGCGTCAAGGATTTCGCCGCGCGCCTGGCCGGCTCCGGGATCGCCGCCGGCGCCATCGCCAGCCGTTACATCGCCGGCCTCTGCGGTTTCCCGAATTCCATCGGCCTCGACATGGGTGGTACTTCGACCGACGTGTCGCTGGCCTATCAAGGCCAATCGCGCATCACCAAGGACTGGTACATCGAGTTTGGTTACCCGATCCGCTTTGCCTCGATCGAGGTGCTGACCATCGGCGCCGGCGGCGGATCGCTTGCCTGGACCGATCCGGCGGGCTCGCTGCGCAACGGCCCGCAATCGGCCGGCGCCCATCCCGGTCCCGCCTGCTACGGCAACGGCAACACGCAGCCGACCAATACCGACGCCAACGTCACGCTGGGCCGGCTCGGCACCAGTCTTGCGGGCGGCAAGGTGACGCTCGATCCCGAGCTTGCGCACCAGGCCGTCGAGCACGGCGTCGCAAAGCCGTTCGGCCTCGGCCTACACGAGGCCGCGGATGCCATCCTCAAGGTTGCGAACGCCAATATGTCGGATGCCGTGCGATTGATCTCGATCAGCCGTGGCTATGATCCGCGCGACTTCGCGCTGGTCGCCTTCGGCGGCGCCGGTGCCCTGCACGGTGTCGACGTCGCGCGCGAACTCGCGATTCCCGTCGTCATCGTACCGCCGAATCCCGGCGTCACCTCGGCACTCGGCTGCCTGCTGGTCGATATGCAACATGACTTCTCGCAAAGCTGCATGGTCAACGCCGATGAAGCCGATTCCGCCGATATCGAGGCGCAGTTCGTCGCGATCGAGAAGGAGGCGTTGGCACGGCTGACCCACGAGGGCGTCGCGCCACAGGACATCGTGCTGCAGCGGTCGATCGACATGATGTATCGCGGCCAGTGGCGCTCGCTTGCCGTCACCGCGTCGCGCCCGATCGGCCCGATCGCCGATCTGGTCCGGAGTTTTCACGCCGAACACAAGCGCGAATACAATTTCCGCCGCGACGATGCGCCGGTCAGCTTCTTCCGCCTCAATCTGAAGGCCACCGGCGTCGTTCCCAAGGCTGAGTTTGCCGTCCATGAGCCGACCGGCATCATCCCTGAACCGGTCGACCGGCGCCGGGTCTGGTTCGAAGGCAGCGGGCTCGACACTCCGGTCTACCAGCGCGACGACCTGCCCTGCGGCTTCAGCTTCCAGGGCCCCGCGATCATCGAACAGGTCGACGCCACCACCGTGGTGCCGCCCGGTTCCAGCGCGGAGGTCGACAAATATCTCAACATCATCATCCGCGTGAAGGAGTGATCCGATGGCCGGCGATCTTGCGCTCGATCCCGTAACCTTTGAGGTGCTGAAGAACTCCTTCATCACCAGTGTCGACCAGATGGGCGAGCAGGTCTTAAGGACCTGCTACTCCTTCGTGATCTACAATCGCGACTTCTCAAGTGCCCTGCACGATGCAAAGGGTGAATGCGCAGCCCAGGGCAATCAGGACATCGCCGTCCATGTCGGCACGCTGCACTTCACCTGCCAGGAGGTCATGCGTCACTTCGAAGGCGACATGCATGAAGGCGACGTCTTTGCGATCAATGACCCCTATGCTGGCGGAACGCATTTCTCCGACGTCCGCCTGATCCGACCGATCTTTGCCGACGGCAAGATCATCGCCTTCAGCCAGTCGAACGGACATTGGTCCGATGTCGGCGGCAGCGTGCCCGGGTCATTCGACGTCGCCGCCCGCGAAATGTTCCGCGAGGGCTTGCGCATCACGCCGGTGCGTCTGTTCGACAAGCGCGGCTTACGCAAGGACGTCGCTCATCTGATCGCCTCCAACACCCGCGACCCGGCTTCGATCATCGGTGACATCCAGGCCCAGGCCGAGGCGACGGCGGTCTGCGAACGCGAAATCCTGCGCCTCGTTGGCAAATACGGCCGCGACACCGTCGAAACCGGACTGTCGGCAGTGCAGGATTATGTCGAACGCTCGGCACGCCAGCGGATTGCGGCGCTGCCGGACGGCGAATGGGAGACGGTCGACTACATCGACCGCGATCCGGCCGGCGGCGAAGGCATGATCCCGATCCACATCAAGATGACGATCAAGGGCGACCGCGTGATCTACGATTTCACCGGCAGTCATCCGACCATCGGCTCGATCTACAACTCGGCCTTCGGCGCGACCTTCTCGGCCGTCGCCGCGGGCATGAAGACCTTCTTCCCCGACCTGCCGCTCAACTCCGGCTTCTATCGCTGCTTCGACATCATCGCGCCGGAGGGCTCGATCGTCGATGCCAAATGGCCGATCGCGGTCACCGGCTTCCTGATGCCGTTCGAGAAGATCATGAACTCGATCTACGAGATGTGGTCGAAGCTGATGCCGGAGCGCGCGCTGGCTTGCGCCTTCAACCTCGAATATCTGCTGACCGGCGGTCTCGACGGCCGCAGCGCCGACAAGCCGATCTTCATGTTCTACGACTGGCTGCCCGGCGGCTGGGGCGGCCGCAACGGCAAGGACGGCAGCAACGTCACCACCGCCTGCTTCGGAACCGGGTTGATGTCGCAGCCGGTCGAGGGCCAGGAGCGCGCCAATCCGATCCTGACCACGAAATGCGAGATCCTCACGGACTCGCCCGGCCCCGGCAAATGGCGCGGCGGCGCAGGGGTCGAGAAGATTTCGCGGATGTTGCAGGCGGAGAAGACCGTGATCTCCTACATCTGCGACCGCGAGCGCGCGGTTGTCTGGGGCATTGAGGGCGGCCTGCCGTCGATGCCGCACGGCCTGACCTTGACACGGGCCGGCGGCAAAGGCCCGGAACGGCTCGGCTCGATCTTCTCGGACGTTCCGATCGGTGAAGGCGACGTGTTCTCGCGACCCACGGCTGGCGGCGGCGGGTTCGGCGATCCGCTTGAACGCGATCCGCGCCTCGTGGTCGAAGACATCAAGGACGACTACGTCTCGGTCGCGCGGGCCGCCAAGGACTATGGCGTGGTGGTGCAGACCATCGACGCCGAACTCTGCGAATATGAGGTCGACAAGGCCGCCACCGACGCGCTCCGCGCCAGCATCAGGGCCGAGCGCGTCGCCAAGGTGCGGCTCGATCCTGAAGTCGTGGCACAGCGTTTTCGCAGCGGCGTGCTCGACGTCTTCGACGTGATCCGTCAGCACGCCGTGATCCTCGATTGGGGCACCGGCGCCCTCCTTCCCGAATCCACACGCCAGTTCCGCGAAAGCTTCGAGCGACGATCGGTCGCGAACTGGGCCGCCGTTGGTTGATTCCATCGATAACCGCGTCGCCCACGGGCGGCACGGCGCGTGCATGCAGGAGGAGATCCGAAGTCGTCGGCCCTCACCTTTCATTCAACCCATCAGGACAGATCCATGACAAGTTGCGTGTCGCGTCTTCCCGCCAATCGTTTTCGACCGATCCGATCCACGCTCGGCATCGTCGCCGGCCTGGCAATCGCCGCCGCAATCACGCCGGCGGCGGCAGCCGAGACGCCGTGGTTTCCGATGAAGGTCTACGACGCTTCATCAGGCACGCCGAAGCCGGCGGAGTACACACCGCTGCCGAAGGCCGAGAAACCCTACAAGCTCTGCGTGCTGTTCCCGCACATGAAGGACAGTTTCTGGGTGGCGGTCGCCTACGGCATCGTGAAGCAGGCCGAGACGATGAACGTCAACATGACCCTCTATGAAGCCGGTGGCTACGAGAACCTGCCCAAGCAGCTCTCGCAATTCGACGACTGCATGGCGAGCGGCGCGGACGCCATCATCGTTGGCGCTATTTCCGGCGCTGGCCTCAGCAAGAAATTCGAGGAAGCCAAGGCCAAGGGCGTGCCGGTCGTCGGCGTCGCCAATCCGCTGCCGCCCAACGCCCTGCCCGCCGCGATCTATGTCGACTTCGTCGCCATGGGCGGGGTGACCGGCGAGGGCCTGCTGGCGCAGGCCAAGCCCGGCGACAAGCTCAACATCGTAACCTTCCCCGGCCCGGCCGGTTCGGGCTGGGCGGAATCGTTCAACGAAGGCTTCAAGAAGGCGGTGGCAAAAAATCCGAACGCCAAGATTCTTGCCGAGAAGTTCGGCGACTCGGGCGTCGCGGTCCAGCTTCAGCTGATCCAGGACGCGTTGCAGGCCTATCCCGGCATGAACGTGATCTGGGGCACCGCACCGACCGCCGAAGCCGCCATCGGCGCGGTCGCAGAGTCCGGACGCAACGACATCAAGATCATGTCGTCTTATGAAAACCAGGCCATGCTCGATGCACTGAACCGCGGCGACATCCTCGCCTTTGCGACCCAGTACCCGGTTGGCGAAGGCGCGGTCTCGGTCGATCAGGCCGTGCGCCTGATCGAAAAGAAGCCGGTGATGAGCTTCGCCCAGCCGCTGGCTTCGGCGGTCGACAAGACCACCGTGCCGAAGCTGCAGATGGACCTCGTGCTGGCGCCTGGAAGCTGGACGCCGGTCTATTCGGTCAAGGCGAAGTAAATCCAGGCCACATGTCTCAGGCGGGAGCGAGATGCTCCCGCCTGCCTGTCGGACACGCATGGAGAAGGGGATGGATGCCGACATCGATCTGAAGCAGACCGAGCCCCTGCTCCGTTTGCGTGGCATCTCGAAACGCTTTGCCGGCGTCAGGGCGCTCGATCGGGTCGATCTCGATGTCCGCGCCGGCGAACTACACGTGCTGTTCGGTGAGAACGGCGCCGGCAAATCGACCTTGATCAATGTCGTGTCGGGCACGTTTCCACCCGACGAAGGCACGTTCCATTTCGGCGGCGAGGAGATCCGTCATCTCACGCCGCAGCGGGCGCGCGCGATCGGCATCAGCCCGGTTTTCCAGGAATTCTCGCTGGTGCCGAGCCTCACCGTGGAAGAAAATCTGTTCCTCGGCCGCGAAGCGTCGCGTGGCGGCGTCCTGCGTACACGGGAGATGCGAAAGCGTGCCCGGAACCTGATCGACGAACTCGGCTTCGACCTCGATCCAACGCAGCGGGTTGACGATCTCTCGCGCGCGCACCAGCAGATGGCGGAGATCGCCAAGGCCCTGCTCGGCCGGGTTCGTCTGCTGATCCTCGACGAGCCGACCGCCTCCCTGACCGAGCGCGAGACCGGACGGCTGTTCGAACTGATTGCGCGGCTGAAGAGCCAGAATGTCGGGTTGATCTACGTTTCGCACCGCATGCGCGAAATCCGCGCGTTGGCCGACCGCGTCACGGTGTTGCGTGACGGCCGCCACATCCGTACCGTCGACGCCGCTGCATCGACCGATGGCGAACTGGTCGAATTGATGACCGGTCGCAAGATCGACCTGCTGTTTCCGGCCATCGCACACAGGCCGGACAAGATCATGGTCGACGTCGAAAACCTTACGCTGGCCGACGACAGCGTCCGCGACGTCAACTTCTACGCCCAGGCCGGCGAGATCACGGGCATTGCGGGTCTCGTCGGCTGCGGTAAGTCGGAGCTGGTCCGTGCGATCTATGGACTCGCACCGATGACATCGGGCGTTATCAGGATCGACGGCCTGCCATACGAATTTCCGGCGCCGCGGCGCAGCCTGAAGCACGGCATCGCCTATTTCCCAGCCAACCGGATCGCCGAAGGCCTCGCGCTGTCACGTCCGATCCGCGAGAACGCCTCGATGACCGGGCTCGATTTGCCCGCCTTCGCCCGCTTCGGCGTGCTGCGGCAGGCTGCGGAACGCACGGCGATCGGCCGCATCATGGCGCAGTTGCAACTCAGGCCACCCGATATCGAGCGGCCAGCCGGCACGCTGTCGGGCGGCAATCGCCAGAAAGTGATGCTCGGCCGCGCGCTGACGCGTGAGCTGACCGTGTTCCTGTTCGACGAACCAAGCGTCGGCATCGACGTCGGCGCCAAGCTCGAGGTCTACGAATTCATGAAACGCCTCGTCGAGGCCGGCGCCGCCGTTATCGTGGTGTCGTCCGAACTGCCGGAGGTGCTGGCGCTTTCGAACCGGCTCTACGTCATGCACAACGGCCGGATCGCAGCTGAGCTGAAGGGCGCTGCGAAGACCGAACAAAACGTGCTTGCGAGCTTCTTCCGGGATCATCTCGCGGCGGAGGTCGCATGAGCACTGCGCTCACGGCCGGCCACCCCCGGGCGTCGATCGGCCTTGGCCGATTGATCGCGGAACGAATCGGATTCCTGCCCGCCCTGCTGGTGGCGGTGATTGCCGGCATGTCGGCGATCGATCCGCAGTTCTACGGCTTGATCAACATCCTGAACATCCTCCGTAACGGCTCGTTCCTGGCAATCGTCGCCTGCGGACAGGCGCTGGTGATCATCGCAGGCGGTTTCGATCTTTCGGTCGGCGCCGTCGTCGCACTTGCCAGCGTCGTGACAGCCACGACCATGGCCGTCACGGCGGCGACGTTTCCCGGTAATAATGCCCTCATCATTGCGAGCGGCGTCGCCGCCGGGCTTGGCTGCGGACTCGTGGTCGGGCTCGTCAACGGCTTATGCGTGGCAAAGCTCAAGGTCTCCGGCTTCGTGGTCACCCTCGGCACGATGTCGGCGACAGCAGGCGTCGGCCTCATGATCACGAGCGGCATCCCGGTCTACGGCATGCCGGAAGTCTTCGTGAAGGGCTTTGGCCGCGCCCAGGTATTCGGCCTGCCGACCGCCGTCTATGTCGCGCTCGCCGTGATTGTCGTGATGATGTTCGCGCAGCGGCGCACACTATTCGGCCGCTACGTCTATGCGATCGGCGGCAACGTCGATGCGGCCGTGGTGTCGGGTGTATCGATCCAGCGCCACATCGTCGGCACCTATGTCGCCTCCAGCGTGCTGGCGGCGTTGACCGGAATCCTGCTCACCGCGCAGGTCGGCTCCGGCCAGGCGAGTTTTGGCGGCGACCGCATGATGCTGCAGTCTATCGCCGCCGCCGTGATCGGTGGCGTCAGCCTGCGCGGCGGTGTCGGCCGGGTCGAGATCGTTGCGATCAGCGCGCTGTTCCTGACCATCCTCGGCAACGCGCTCAACCTGCTACACATCGACTCCCGCCTGCAACCGGTGTTTCTCGGCGTCATCATGGTGGCGGCCGTGGCACTGGACGAACTCAGCCGACGGAGGAAGTCCCGTGTCTGACCTCGAATTGTCGGTCGACGCAAAGGACGCCGGGTCTGCAAGGCTGGCTCCGATCAAATGGCTGTGGCACGGCATACTGCCGATTGCGCTGGTCGTGCTTCTGCTCGGTTTCGCCGCCGTCGACCGCCGCGTGCTCTCGCCGGCCAATCTGCTCAACATCGCCCAGCAGACCAGCTATCTGGCGCTGTTTGCGATGGCCCAGAGCGTGGTGATCCTGACCCGCGGCTTCGACCTCGCCCTCGGCCCGGCGGTGTCGATGGTCAGCGTCGGCACCGCGCTGGCGATGGCCAGTGCCACCACAGCGGGCCACGACACCACGACCGTGCTGCTCGCCGGGCTTGGCGCCGGATTTGGCCTCGGCATCACCTGCGGCCTTTTCAACGGCGTGGTGATCGCGATGCTCGGCGTAAACCCCTTTGTCGCGACGCTCGGCAGCTACAACATCGCAATCGGCGTCGCGACGACGCTTTCGGCCGGACGGCCGGTGCAGGGCGTGCCGGACCTGTTCTCGCGGGTCTTCTACGGCGGCAGCATCTTCGGCGTACCGGCCGCCATCATCATCACCGTTGCGGTCGGCATCGTTCTGCATTTGATGCTGGCGCGCACCGTGTTCGGCCGTTCGCTCTACATCATCGGCACCAACCCGCGCGCCGCCGCGGTGGCCGGCCTGCCGGTGAAGCGGATCCTGGCCCTGACCTATGTGCTCTGCTCGAGCCTCGCCGCACTTGGTGCCATTTTGATGACGGCGCGCACCGGCTCGGGCGAGCCCAATCTCGGCGGTTCGCTGTCGCTGCAAGCGATCGCCGGCGCCGTCGTCGGTGGAACGAGCCTGGCCGGCGGCCGCGGCGGGGTCGGCACCGCGGTGCTCGGCGCCTTGTTCGTCACCATCCTGTCCAACGGCATGAATCTCACCCGCATCGACGGCTACGTCCAGATGATCGTGCTCGGCGCGATCGTCATCATTGGCGTGCTGCTCGATCGCCTGCGACAGGAACGAAGCCAATGACGTCAGGTCTTCTCGCGCTGGCCGAGCATAGCGACGCGGGGTCGATCTACGTCGCCCCTGCGTTGCCCGCCGCGCTCGATGCGCTGCACGACTACGGGTCCGCCGGCGCCCCCCTCGCCGGCGGCACGTGGATCATGCGATCCCCGATCCGGCACGAGCCGCTCAAGCCGCACTACGTCGCGATCGGCAAGATCCCTGAGCTGAGCGCGATCCGGATCGATGCTGCAGCGGTTGAGATTGGTGCGGCGGTGACGCACGCGGCGTTGGCGGCGGCGTTGACCGACCTCCCGGAGTTCGGCGTCCTCGCCGCCGCGGCCGGCCGCTCCGCCAACCCGGCGATCCGCAACCTGGCAACGATCGGCGGCAATCTAGCGGCGTCGGACTTCGCCGCGGCGGATTGCGTTCCTGCGCTGCTCTGTCTCGATGCTGCGGTCCAAGTTGCAAGCCGGAATAACAGCGAACGCATGAGCCTGGTCGACTTTCTCAAGGTGCGATCGACACTCTCGCCCGGCCGGTTGGTCACCAGGATCATCGTGCCTCGGACCGAGCGCAAGACCGCGCATGCCCGCCTGCCGCTGCGCAAGTCGGGTGACTATCCCGTCGCCATCGTCAGCCTCTCGGTGAACGTCGATGCAGCCAGCCGCGTCCAGGCGATCCGGATCGCGGTCGGCTCGGTCGAAGCGGCCGCGCGCCGCTGGGGCGGGCTTGAAGCCGCCCTGCTTGGCGGCGCGCTCGATCCCCCGCGGGTGGCTGATATCGCCGCAGGGCTGGCCGGGGAGTTCACCGGCCGCGACAGCGTCGAAGTGCCGGCCTGGTATCGTGTGAGTGTGCTGCCGAGCCTGGTGCGCCGCGCGGCCGCCGCCGCGCTTGACAGCTAAAGGCGAGTGAGAAAGCGAACATGGTCTTGAGCCTGAGCATCAACGGCGATCGCCTCACTTCCATCGCCGATCCGGCGATGCCGCTGCTCGACGTCCTGCGCGAGGAGTTTCACCTGACCGGCGCCAAGCCGGTCTGCCGTGAAGGATTTTGCGGCGCCTGCATGGTGCTGGTCGACGGCAGGCCTGTGCCGTCATGCCTGATGCCCGTAGCGCTCGCACAGGGTTGCGAGATCCGCACGGTCGAAGGCCTAGCCGTCAACGGCACGTTGAACCCGATCCAGCAGGCCCTCGAGGCCTCCGACGCGGTGCAATGCGGCATGTGTTTTCCCGGCATGGTGGTCACCTTGACGCATCTTTTGACGACAACGCCCGGCGCAACTCGCGACGACATCCGCGCGGCGCTGACCGGCAACATCTGCCGTTGTACCGGATATGAGCGCATCGTCGAGGCCACATTGCTGGCGCTCGCCGCGAGATAGCAGGAGGCGCAGCAATGTCCGACACATCAGCAACCATGGATTTCCGGCGACGCGACGCCAGCGACAAGCTGCGCGGCCGCACACGCTACACCATCGATCGCTATTTGCCGGGGATGCTGCATGCAGCGGTGCTGCGCGCCAGCGTACCCTCGGGGCGTATCGTCCGTCTCGACACTTCCAACGCCGCTCGCATGCCCGGCGTACGCGCGATCGTGACGGCGGCCGATGCGCCCGGCAAGATCGGGATCGGCATCGCCGACCACCCGCTGTTCGCGCGCGACGTGATCCGCTATGACGGCGAGCCGCTGGCTGCGGTTGCAGCCGACACGCTGGCCCAGGCTCAGGCCGCGCTCGCCGTGATCGAAGTTGAAATTGCGCCCTTGTCGGCGGTGCTCACCATGGCCGACGCGCTTCAGCCGGCCGCGCCGCTCGTTCACCCCGACTGGCGCGAGCACGAGATCCTGCTCGAAGGCGGTGCGCGCAAAGGCAATGTCGCCTGGGAAGCAACTGTCGTCCGCGGCGATGTCGATGCCGCCTTCGCCAGAGCGGACGTCGAGATCGTCGAGAGCGCCTTCCGCGTCGGGCGCCAAAACCATGTCGCCTTCGAGCCGCGCGCGGTGGTCGCAAGCTATGAGGATGGACGTTTCCACATCGAGACGTCGACCCAGGTGCCCTGGACCGTCCGCAACGCGACCGCGCGCCTGCTCGGTGTTGCCGCCTCCCAAGTCCGAGTGACGGTGCCGGCGGTCGGCGGCGGCTTCGGTCTCAAATTCGACCTTGCGGTCGAGCCGTTCGCCGCGCTGCTTGCGCGTGCCAGCGGACGATCGGTGCGGCTGGTCAACTCCCGCGAGGAGGAGATGCTGACCTGCCTGTTCCGCGAGAATGCCGAGATCAGCATTCGCTCGGCGGTGACACCCAACGGCGAGATCGTCGGTCGCGAGGCCGTCGTGCTGATGGATTGCGGCGCCTATGGCGGGGAACAGATTTTCCTGACTACGATGACCGCGCATACGCTCGGCGGCAACTACCGGCTCGGCACGGTGCGGCTGGTCTCACGCGCGGTCTACACCAACACCGCCCCGAACGGCGCCTTCCGCTGCTGCAACGGCGTCTACAACACCTTCGCACTGGAGCGGCACACCGACGAGATCGCCGCGCGGATCGGCATGGACCCCCTCGCCTTCCGTCGCCGCAACGTGCTCGGCGACGGCGATCTCGGCGCCACGGGACAAGTCTTCGAGGGCAACGTGCTCGGCCCGATGCTGGAGCGAATGGACACGCTGCGCGATGCGGCCGCGGCGCCACGCGTGCTTGACGATGGCCGGCTCTACGGCCGCGCCACCACGGTCGGGACATGGTTCGTCTTTGTCGGCCCGTCGGCCGCGACCGTGAACATGAATGCCGACGGCACGGCGACGCTCGTGACGTCAGGCGTCGAGATCGGCTCCGGCTCGATGATGCAGAGCCTGCCGCAGATCGTCGCCGGCACGCTCGGCATGAATCCTGGGGACGTGATCGTGCGTGCCGCCGACACCGATGCGGCCGGCTACGATGTCGGCGTCGGCGGCGGTCGCACCACGGTCGCGCTCGGCGCCGCGAGCCTGTCGGCCGCGCAGGAGGTCCGCACCAAACTCCTCAAGGTCGCCTCGGAAATGATCGAGGCGGCACCTGAAGACCTTGTGATGCGCCAGGGACGGATCGAGATCGCCGGCGCACCCGGCTCCGGCCGCACGATCACTGAAGTTGCGACCCGCGCCCAGGCCAAGATCGGCCCGATCTCGGGCACCGGTGCCTTCACCGGCGCCGGCGTGCCGGCGATGCCGGGATGCGTCGCGGGCCACTTCATCGACGCGATCGATATCCCGGTCTTTGCTGTGCATGACTGCGAGGTCGCCGTCGACAAGGAGACCGGACATGTCGAAGTGCTGAATTATCGCGTCGTCCAGGATGTCGGCCGTGCGTTGAACCCGCGCGCCGTCCATGGCCAGATCCAGGGCGGCGTGGTGCAAGGGCTGGGCTATGCCCTGCACGAAGAGGTGACAATCGGCAGCAACGGCCGCGTCTGCCAGAACGGGTTCGAGACCTACCGCGTGCCGCTGGCGCTCGATGTCGTTCCGGTCGAGATAAATCTCTACGAGGGAGCGCCGTCGATCGGACCTCTTGGCACCAAGGGTGCGGGCGAGGTCCCGATCCTCAACGTCGGCGCGGCTGTCGCATGTGCGGTCGCGAATGCGACGGGAAAACGCGTCCAGGAGTTGCCGTTGACGCCGCCGCGCGTGCTCGAGCTTCTGCTCGACCGCAGGCAGGACCTCACCCTGCCGCACATCGCCGACGTTTGGGCAGACAATCTGGTGCGCCCGCACGGCACGTCAGGTCGCACAGTCTGAGCCGAGGACGTACTCGGCTATTTCATGACCTCGACGGTCGCGGAGCGGCCCGCCACCAGCGCTACGCCGTCGGGAAGCTGATCCAGCACGATGCGCACCGGGACGCGTTGCGCGAGGCGAACCCAACTGAAGGTCGGGTTGACGTTGGCCAATAGGTTCGCGCCTTCGGCCCGGTCGCGATCTTCAATACCGGCTGCGATGCTCTCGACATGCCCGGTAAGCCGAACCGGATCGCCCATCAGGCGGACCTCGACCTTGTCGCCGACATGGATGCGCGCCAGCTTGGTCTCCTCGAAATAGCCCTCGACATGCAGCGTATCGGTGTCGACCAGCGCCATCACGCCCTTGCCCGCGGTGAGGTAGGCGCCGGGCCGCAGATCCATGTTGGTGATGGTGCCGTTCACCGAGGCATGCACCTCGCTGCGATCGAAATTGAGCTGCGCCACCGCGCGATCGGCGACGGCCTGGTCATAGGCCGCCTTGGCCTGGAGCTGCGTCGCCAGAACCTGCTCCTGCTTCTGCTGCGACACTGCGTCGGTCGTCAGCGAGTTGTAGCGCTTCAGATCGGAGTTGGCTTGATCCAGCGTCGCATGATGGCCGGCGAGCGCGGCATCGGCCTGCTGCAACGCCAGCGCAAAGCGTGCACGATCGATCCGGAACAGGACATCGCCGCGACGGACCTTCTGGTTGTCCTTGACCAGCACGTCGGTGACGAAGCCGGACACGTCCGGCGCGACCTGCACCACGTCGGCGCGGACCCGGCCGTCACGCGTCCATGGCGATTCCATATAGTAGACCCAAAGCGCGCGGCCGACCGCGAGCGCCGCGACGACGGCGATCAGCGTCAGCACAGCGCGGCCGAGCCAGGCGAAATTCCCCTTCATGGCAGAAACTCCGAGAGATAGACGACGACGCCCAACAGGCAGACATAGAGGGCGAAATTGAACAGCGCGCGGTGCCAAACCAGCCGGTAGAGCCCGAAGTGCTGCATGACCCGACTCACAATGGCGCTGAGCGCATAGGCCAGGATCAGCCACAGCAGCAGCGCCGGAACCAGCACACCGTAGATGTCGAGCTCAAACCTCATGCCGCAAAACTCTCCTCGGGCCGCGGCTGATACGCCGGCGCATTTGGAAACAGGCTGCGGCGGATACCCACGAGGCCGAGCAATGCATCATCCCGCGCGCGGTCATTGGGATCCTTGACGGCCTCGGCCACCGCGGCATCGATACGCGACAGCAGTTCGACCGGCATTGCCTCGTTGCCATGGGCGCGAAACACCGCCGCGAAATCGTCCAGCATGGCGTCAATGGCATGCACGGTCGATGCGGCCAGGCCATAGCGGGCGCGCCTGAGGTCGATGATGTTGAGCCCGACACGAAGCTGGGTCAGGCTGTCGGCATCGCGGCGGTCGCTTTCAGAGATGAAGGCGATACGCTGCACCAACAGTCCGAGCCGGTGCAGCATCAGCCCAGCAAACTGCGCGCGATCGCCGTGGCCACGGTGCTCGGCAGCGACCGCGAGTTCCTGCCAGCTCGATTGCATCAGGCGCCTGGCGATCCATTCGGCGCCGACGCCGCGCGCGACCCGGGTCACGATCTCGGCGATGACGATGCCGAGGAAGAAGGCGACCGAGGTATTGGCGAAGCTGGCAAAGTCCGCGCTGTAGGTCGATTGCAGCGCGAGCAAGGTTGCAGTGTTGGCGGCGAGCGCCGAGCCGATCGGCTGGGTCGCGGGCCGTGAGATCAAGAAGCCGTACAACAGGAAGGTCGGCGCCAGCGCTGCTATCAGCACCTCGATATGCGAGATCCCGGGCACCAGCGCGAACTGATAGATCGCGACGACGACGATCGCGACCAGCGACCACAGGCCGAAGGCCCGGATGCTGCGCGCCGGCTCGTCCTGCGCGGCGAAGAAGGAGCAGGCGACCGCCGCCATCATCGGCGCCGAGGCGCCGTCCGCCCAGCCGGTCGCGATCCACAACCCACAGCAGATCAGGATGGCGATTGCGGCGCCCGCGGCCGACCAGAGCGCCATGCCGTGATCGCGATGGCGCACCGGCGCGGCCCCGGACTCCGGGCGGAACGCCAGCGCGACGGTGGAGACATCCTGACCCGCGGCGATCGCATCGCCGATCGCACGGCAGTCGGCCGAGATGTCGACGAGGTCGCGCAGGCGCAGCAGCAGGCTGATCGTGACGATGCGCTCGCGCGTTGCTAGGCCGTCGAGCGCGGAGTGCCGTTCCGCGATCGCGGCGCGAATCTGCTCGCCGGATTGCCGGATGCGATCCTCGTCGATAATCCATTCAGCGATATCGCCAAGCAGGCGCCGTAGTTCCGGTCGCTGTTGCAGCGTCGCCTCGCCGAGTGCAGCAAGCCGGTCCTCGATCGACGTCATCACCGGCAACAGCATCAGCATGCGCAACCGGATCTCGCCGAGGCCGCGCACGGCGCCGGCAGCGGCCAGCCGGTCATAGCCGAGATGGGTCGATAGCATATCGATCTGGACGACATCGGTGGCAAGGCGGAGGCGCAGGGCCCGGCGTCCTTCATCGGTACCACTCTGAAGCAGCACGTCGCGGGACAGGCCGCGCGCATCTGCGAGCCATTTCCGGACACGGTCGCGGACCGCCGGCCCGACGCTGCGCGGGAACACCACCGTCGACACCAGGCCCGCACAGATGATGCCGAGCGAGATTTCCTCGACCCGTGCCAGAGCGATATCGAAGACGCTACCTGGCTCGGACACTGACGGAAAGCCGATCAAAGCCACGGTATATCCGGCCAGCATGAAGACGTAGCTGCGCGGCGTGCCGTCGAGCAGCGACAGATAGAGGCAGAGCCCGACCCAGAGTGCGATCGCGAGGCACAAAAGTTCGGGCGCATTGACCAGATTCGGCACGAGGGCGATCGTCATGCCCGCGCCGACCCACGTCCCCATCAGCCGGAAAAAGGCCTTCGAGCTGGTCGCGCCGGCCAGCGGCTGCGAAGCGATATAGACCGTCGCCATCGCCCAATAGGGCCGCGGCAGATCGATCGCCAGCGCAATGACGAGCGCCAGCATCGACGCGGCGAACGTCTTCAAAGCAAAAATGAGGTCCGCATGGCGAACCAGGAACGGCTCTTCCGCGCGCATGACTATTTCGCCTCTGCAACAGTCTTCGCTTCATGCAGGCGGCTGACCCGCTGCTCGATGCGCTGAAGTGTCGCGAAGGTTACCGCAAGTTCGTCGTTGTCGATATCCTTCAGCAGATTGGCCCGCATGCGGCGCAGCACCCGGTTGATCCCCTCGACCTTGGCCTCGCCGGTCGCAGTGAGATGCAAGGTCTTGGCACGCCGGTCGGTCGGATCCTCGCGGCGCTCCACCAGACCTTCGGCTTGCAGCAGATCGATCAGCCGAACCAGCGAAGGCCCCTCGATCCCCAATTCGTCGGCCAGCACGCCCTGGCGAACGTTGTCCCCCTGCCGCGACAGCACCAGCAGCGGAATCGCGGTCGCGTCGGACAGGCCGTGATCGGACAGCGCCTGGTCCGTTTCGCGGCGCCAGATCCGGCCGAGCCGTGTGACCAGGCGGCCGATCTCGGCGTGGATGTGGGATTGGGTGGGAGGCATGCAAATTAGATAGGACACGAACTATTAGGCTACAACTATATAATCGACACGGACGATCACGAAAAAGCGAACGAGGACAACGCAGTGGGCGCGGGCTCGACAGCAGAGGCACGCGAGGAAGTCCCCGGCGAGGGCAGTCTGGCACTGGTCCCGACCTTCATCGTCGTGGCCGTGGATGCGACCGGAATGGGGATCATCCTGCCCCTGCTGCCGTTCTATTCGCAGCGGCTCGGCGCAACGCCGTTCCTGATCGGCGCGCTGATCTCGGTCTATGCGGTTTGCCAGCTCATCGCCGGTCCCGTGGTCGGCATCCTCTCCGATCGCTATGGCCGGCGGAAAGTGCTGGTCGTCAGCCAGATCGGAACCTTTGTCGGATTCGTGCTTCTCGCCATGGCGGGCAGTTTGACGCTGGTGTTTCTGGCCCGCATCATCGACGGACTGACGTCCGGCAACATCTCGGTGGCCCACGCCTATGCGGCGGAGCACAGTGCGCCGTCGACCCGCAAACAGGCGCTCGGCATGACCAGCGGAGCGATTGGAACCGGATTGCTGGTTGGCCCCGCGCTTTCGGGCCTTCTCGTCCATTACGGTGACACCGCGCCGGTGTGGGCGGCAGCAGCATTATCGCTGGTCAGCATTCTTGCCACGATCGGCCTGTTGTCGCCGGATCACCCGGCCTCCGAGCCGCTCTACCAGCAGCGGGTGCCTGAGCCGACACTGGCGCATACGATGCTCGAGATGCGCTATGCGTGGCGCCTGCTCTGTCTGCTCATTGTGTTCTTTTTCGTCAACTCGATGTTCCTCTCGCAAATCGGCCTGTTCCTGTCGGCGCGGTTCAGTTGGGACGGTCATCCGTTCGGCACCCGCGAACTCGGTTGGATGTTCGCCTATGCCGGCTTCATCAACATGGTCGTCCAGGGCTTCTTCATCACGCGCGCCAATTTGCTGGTCTCCGACCGCAATATCGTCACAGTGGCGTTTGCCGGCATGGGACTTGGATTCCTGGGACTTGCGATCGGAAACCGGATCAGCCTGCTCGTCGTGTTCCTGACGCTGATCATCATTGGCACCATGTTCGCCCGCAGCACGCTGACGGCTGAACTTTCCCGCAGCACCGCGATCAACCGTCAGGGCATGATCATGGGCCTCAATCAATCGCTGATGTCGGGCGCCAGTATCAGCGCCCCGCTCCTGAGCGGCGCACTGATCGGCCACCAGCTCTTCGTCAGCTGGGCGCTTGCGATGGCGGTCATCGCGACGGTCGGCGCTGCGCTGGCGCGACAGCTGCTCGCCTTTGCCGAGCCCGCAGGCGCAGATTGATCGCGCGGCGTCATCTATTTCTTCAGTTCTGTATAGAGCTGCATCACCCGCTGCGGCAGCACCTCGATACGTGGCACGCGAAGCGAATAGCGCTCGCCGAAAATACGGTCGAGCTGCAAAAAGCCGCCGCCGCCCATGCCGAACGCAAAAATATCGATGCCATGCCGGCGCTGTTGCTGGACGACACGACGAGCGTCTTCCGTGAGATATTGAGGGTCCGGCACATCAATGTCAGAAGGTTCACCATCGGTCAGCACCAGTAACACCTTGCGGTAGGCGCGGCGCCGCACGAGATAGCTGCCCGCGTGGCGCAATGCCGCGCCGAGCCGCGTCGAATGGCTGCTGCCAAGTCCGGCGAGACGCGACCGCACTACCGCGTCTATCGGCTCGTCAAAACTCTTGATGCGCAGATAGCGCACGCGTTCGCGGCCGTCAGAGTTGAAGCCGTGCACCGCGATCGCGTCATTGGCGGCCTCCACCGCCGCCGCCATGATCGCAGCCGCCTTGCACTCGACATCGAGAATGGTTCGTCCAGCGCGGTCGCGGTCGGCGGTCGATTGCGACAGATCCATCAGCAGCAGAATGGCGAGATCGCGTGGCCCCGGCGCATCGCGCTGGTAGACCCTGGGCTCGCTGACATAGCCAGCACGCCGCTCGATCGTCAGTGCGATCGCAGCATCGATGTCGATCACTTCACCGTCGGGTTGGCCCTTGTGGCGGAGGCGTCGGCCGATCGAGGCATCGCGGGTCAGTTTCGTGACCCTGCGCATCGCGTCGGTATCCGACGGCGGATCGAAAGGCGTTGCGAAAGCCGCGGCGTCCGCTTCCAGGATGGTCGTCCAGTCGATCCGCTCGATGCCCGCAGCATAGTCCCATTCCGGATAGGTTGCGACCGGAAGGCCATCCAGCAGCGTCACCGTGCTCGCCCGTGCGCGCAGCGTCTCGTCGGGCTTCGCGTTGTCATCGGAGGAATGTCCGTCTGCATCGTCGCGCCGTTCGATCCGCACGGAATCGACCGCGAGTTCGATCGTCTCGGCCGGAGCGTCGGGCTGGTCGCCAAGATCCCACAGCGCCAGATTGTCGTCGCGATAGGCGGGTTCGACGACGTAGCTCTTGGCGTTGAACTGCAGCCGCATCTGCCCGATGTCGTTACCGAGCAGTCCGCCGATCTCGCGGCTAATCGCGGGATCAGCCCAGCGGTCCGAGGCGGCGGCAAACAACGTTCGTCCCTTACCGACCCACGCGTCGGAATCCCGATAGTCCGGATCGATCAGCGCGCGCGCCAGCCGCATCATCAGTCCCGCTGCGGTTGCTTGCACGGACGGCGTCACGGTGTGAAAAGGCAACCAAAGTCGGCGCAAGCCGGGCATGTCGCAGAGCGCCAATGCCTCGACCCTGGCATCCTCGACCAGCGAGACCAGCGCGAGCTGCAGCGCCTTCAGCCGGCCGACGGGAAAGCGGACGACCGAATGAGCGAGATGCGCCCCGGCATGTGCCGTAGCCGCAAGATAGATCGTATCCGCCCCCTTGCCCTCGCAGCCGGGAAACGCCGCCGGCAAGCCAATGAGGCCGGCTGCGAGCGAGGTCCGTCGCGGCACCGGCGTCGGCGCAATCGGGAGCTTGCGAAAGCACGCCTTCTTGTTCCACAAGGCTAGCATGGTCGCGGCGAGCCGCTTTTCCAGCCGCGCGAAATCATCGCCTGTCCGACCGAGCGTAAACAACCGTGCCGAGAGCGCGTCATCGAGCGCGAAATAAGCCCGCCGCCGCACGGCACGGCCGCCGGTCGCGCGCAGGCCGGCGGAAATCCAGGCTGAAAAATCCTCGGCACCGGAGTGTGCCAGCAGCTGCTCCAGCCGGCCGATGGCGAGACCGACAGATTCGGGTCCTGCGTCGGCGAGTTGGCACAGCGCGGCAAGAACGGCCGTCAAGTCTCCCGCGCCCGCGAGCCGCGGCAGCACCTTGGACAATTCGGTCAGCAACGCATGCGCGACGCGGCTTCCGGCGCTGCGGCCGATGTCCCTGACGCCACACCCGATCGCGATCAGATCTTCGGCTGATCGCTGCGCCGGCCATTGCTCCGATAGCCGTAGAAAGCCCAGGACCACGACCTCGCCGAGATTGGCCTCGAACAGGCCGTGCACGGTCTCGTCCCAGGCCGCGATGCGATCGAAGGGCGCAGGCCGGCGCTGCAATGCAGCCCGCACCGCCTGCACGGCCGAACCTACATCGTCGTGGCCGCGCAACAGCGCCGCAAGCCGGTGGCCGGATCTGATACTATCGAGCGAACTGATTTGCGCGACCGCCACAAGGAAGCATCCATTTACGCACAGGCCGAAATCACATCCCGCAACGTGTTCCTGGTGTCCGCATCATCGGTCAGGGGAACGACGATCGTGGTCTCGCAGGCTTTTTCGAGGCTGATACCGTTCCCGATCAGCCGGCCGGCATTGACCAGCATCCGGGTCGATGCCCCCTCGTCCAGCCCTTGCCCTTTCAGGTTGCGGCTATGCTGCGCGATCTTCACCAGCAGATCAGCAATCCTGGGATCGATGCTGGCCTCTCGCGATACCACCTCGGTTTCCGCCGAATGGTCGGGATAATCGAAATCGAGCGCCGCGAAGCGCTGCTTGGTGGATTCCTTGAGATCCTTGATCGCGCTCTGGTAGCCCGGATTGTAGGAGATCACGAGCTGGAAATCGGAATGGGCGTGGATCAACTCGCCGCGCTTTTCCAGCGGCAGCACGCGACGGTCGTCGGTCAGCGGATGGATCACAACGGTCGTATCCTGACGTGCTTCCACGATCTCATCCAGATAGCAAATCGCACCAAAGCGGACCGCCGTGGTGAGCGGCCCGTCACTCCACACCGTGCCCTGGGCATCGAGCAGCCAGCGTCCGACCAGATCCGCCGCCGTCATGTCCTCGTGACAGGCCACCGTGATGAGCGGACGCCCGAGCCGCCAGGCCATGTACTCGATGAAACGAGTCTTGCCACAGCCGGTGGGCCCCTTCAGCATCACCGGCATACGGCTGACATAGGCCGCGCCGAACAATTCGACCTCATCCCTGAGCGGCCGGTAGTATGGCTCATCAGGGATGCGGTATTGGTCGAGCAGCAGAGCGGGGTTGGACAAGCTCACGCCCCCCTTGATCGCGCAGGCAGCCATTCGCAACCGATCGACATCACGATGCGAGCAGCTCCTTGAGCTTGGCATCGATGAAGGCGACGTCAACCGGATTCGTCCCCGGCCCGCCGGCGAAATGCCCCCAGATCGACGGCACGGGCTCGAACTTTGCGTTCGGCATGTTCGCGACCTCGAACTTGCTGTCCTCGGGCGGGAAATAGAGATCGGTCTGTCCCGGCATGACATAGGCCTTGGCCTTGATGGCGCCGAGCGCCGCCTTGAAATTGCGGTTGTAGATCTCGTTGTCGCTGATGTCGCCGTTCTGCCAGGTCCACAGCATCGTCAGGAGGTTGTTGGGATCCTTCGGCAGGAAGAAGCCCTCCCAGAAGGCGACCAGAAAATCCTCCAGTGAGGAATAGCCCAGCGTCTTGATGTCGAGCTGCTCGCGGTAGAATGCCTGCGAGAAGCCCCAGCCGGCATAGACGCGTGCAGCGGCACGCAAGCCGCGCGCCGGCTTCTCGGTGTACCAGCCCTCCTTCCACGCCGCATCCGCGGTCAGCGCCGCCTTGACGCCTTCGAGGAACACGAAGTTGTGGCGCGAGCATTTGGCCGAACCGCAGAACGGCGCCAAGAGGTCCATCATATCAGGATAGAGCGCGCCCCAATGGAAGCTTTGCAGTGCGCCCATCGACCATCCGACCACCATGCGGATATGCTTGATGCCGAATTTTTCGGTGACCAGCCGATGCTGGGCGCGCACATTGTCGGTGGCCGTCACTTGCGGAAAGCGCGGCCCGTTATAGGGCTCCGGCGTATTGCTCGGCGACGACGACAGGCCGTTGCCGAACATATTGGGGATGATAATGAAGTATTTCGCGGGATCGAGCGCCATGCCCGGCCCGATCAGCCATTCATTGTCGTAGTGCTGACCGGAATACCAGGTCGGATAGACGATCACATTGTCCTTGGCCGCATTGAGCTGACCGAAGGTCTTGTAGGCGAGCTTGCAGTCACGAATGGTGGCGCCGCGCTGCAAGGCCAAATTACCGAGATCATAGATCTGATAGTCGACGCTCATCGATGCATCCCTCTTGCTTGATCGCAGCAGCTGCTCATGCGGCCCTCGCCACTTTCTCCGTCGAGCTGTCCACCCGTGCGATCGCGAGATAAACGACACCCGCGACCAGCGCCGCCGAAATCGCAGTGGAGAGCCCCGGCATCAGATTTTCAACCGCAAGCGCGCATAGCGATCCAATGCCCCAGGCAATGAATGGCTTCGCCCGCCAATCCACGTCCGCCCGTGCGTTGGTGCGCAACAGGTATTGATCGACCAGGATGATCGCCCCGATCGGCGGCACCAGCACGCCGAGCAGCGACAACCACTGGATAAAGAACGCCCAGACGTTGCCCGCTGCGACAACGATGCCGATGGCGCCGAGCACGACAGCCATCAACCGCATGTTGGTGCCGAGGATGCGCGACCAGCCGGTCGCCGCGTTGTACAGGCAGTGCGAGCAGACCGAGCCGAGATTGGCGTAAAGGAAGATGAACGCGAGAATGCTGAGCCAGGTCAGCTGCTTGCCGTTCATGTAGCCGAACATGTTGTCGACCCCGAACGGATTGGCGTTCGGCACGGCAAGTGCGGCGGTCATCACGCCACCCACCAGCATCGCAACCAGATTGGCGAACGGAAATGCGCTGAAGGTGGCGGCAAGCGAGGCCTGCGAACTCGGCGCCCAGCGATTGAAGTCCGCCGTCACCGTACCGGCGTCGATGAACAGCGCGAGCACCACCGTGAGCCCGACGCCCATCGACATCGTCGCGACGCCATTATTGCCGGCATAGCCGAACACCGCGGAAGCAGTCGTGGTCGAAGCCGCGTCGGCCGCGACCCAGATTCCCAGCACGACGAACAGCGGCACCGACGCCAACCCGATCCAGTGCAATCCCCTCACCCCGACAAAGGTGATCCCGATATAGAGCACGCCCGCGACGATGGTCATCGCCACGTAGTTCAGGCCGTAGGTCGAGGAGATCAGGGCCCCGGTGATACCGGTCTGCACCGCGTACCAGCCGAGC
This sequence comes from Bradyrhizobium sp. LTSPM299, assembly GCF_000938235.1. Classification (NCBI taxonomy): domain Bacteria; kingdom Pseudomonadati; phylum Pseudomonadota; class Alphaproteobacteria; order Hyphomicrobiales; family Nitrobacteraceae; genus Bradyrhizobium; species Bradyrhizobium sp. LTSPM299. The sequence continues at coordinate 111,883 of NZ_JYMU01000059.1, read as the reverse complement.
AGCAGGGTCGACAGCAGGCCGGACGCCAGCACATAGCCTTTCCTGCCGAACACGATGCTCGCGATCAGCGCGAAGTTCATGCCGCGCCTTGAACCGATCAGGCCGAGCGCGCCGACATAGGCGAACATGATCAAATTGCCGATGATCATCGCCGCGAGCGCGTTCTTGAAGCCCATGCCCAGCACCAGCAGCGATCCGGTCATCGCGCCGGTGATGATCATGGGAAAGCCCAGCCACACCATGGTGACCGAGAAGGCACTGCGCCGGGCACTGATCGGCACCGGCTCGTGTTCGAACTCATGGCCGAGAAGTTCCTCGATCTGCCCCTCGGCCTGGTGAACGATACTGCTGTTCGCTTCGCTGCTCATGGTAATCCCCAATTCCCCGTGTGTGAAATCATCCAGGCTGCGCCGACGCGGCACAACGCGTCGGCGCAGGTCGCCCCTTTCGGATCAGCGATGCGCGGCTTTCTGGTTCGGAATGCCCTCGATCGGACATTCGTCGGTTCCGACGGTCGGACGGGTCATGGCTTCGACCATTTCCCGCGTGCCCTCGGGGTCCGCGATCCAGTTCTTGTAGAAGGTGTAGGGACAGACGGCATGGCCGCGATCCCCTTCGCCGGAGTTGATCAGGCCGGTGTAGCCGCGATGGACCAGCTTGAAGAGATGGTTCTGCGATTGCATGTTGCGGCGCGCGTCGCGGATCAGCGACACCGAGAGCTGCGCATACTGGATGCCGTTGTCCTCCGTGCCGCACTCGCCGAGCGTCCGGCCGTCGAAGCCGATGATCGCCGAGTGGCCGAAGTAGGAATAGACACCGTCGAAGCCTGAGGCGTTGGCAACCGCCACATAGCAATTGTTCGCCCACGCCATCGACTTCGATATCTGGATCTGCTGCTCCTTGGCCGGATACATGTAGCCCTGGCAGCGGACGATCAGCTCGGCGCCGCGCATTGCGCAGTCACGCCAGATCTCCGGATAGTTGCCGTCGTCGCAGATGATCAGGCTGATCTTCAGGCCCTTCGGCCCCTCCGAGACATAGGTGCAATCGCCGGGATACCAGCCCTCGATCGGCACCCAGGGCATGATCTTGCGATACTTCTGGACGATCTCACCCTTGTCGTTCATCAGGATCAGCGTGTTGTACGGCGCCTTGTTGGGGTGCTCCTCGTGACGCTCGCCGGTCAGCGAGAACACGCCCCAGACCCGTGACTTGCGGCAGGCGTCGGCGAAGATGCGGGTCTCCTCACCCGGCACCGACGACGCCGTCTCGTACATCTCCTTGGAGTCGTACATGATGCCATGGGTCGAGTATTCCGGGAAGATCACGAGATCCATGCCCGGCAGGCCGAGCTTCATGCCCTCGACCATCTTGGCGATGTTGCGCGCATTATCCAGCACCTCGGCCTTGGTGTGCAGGCGCGGCATCTTGTAATTGACCACGGCAACGCCGACCGTGTCCTTGCTGGAAGAAATATCACCGTGCAGCATATCGCTCTCCTTGTTTTTCGTCACAAACTCCCGGTGCCACTCCTCATGCACCGCTACTTACTGCTCTTCGATGCCGTTGGTCACACCGCCATGTGACGATGAACCAGCGCATCGCTGAGCTCGCCAATATCCCCCGATGCCACGACGCGTCCCTTCTCCATCATGGCGAAGCGATGAGCTGCACGGCGAACAAACGAGACATTTTGCTCGACCAGAATAACGGTGATCCCGAAATCGCGGTTGAGCCGAATGATGACGTTCTCGATATCCTCGACGATCGACGGCTGGATGCCTTCGTTCGGCTCGTCGAGCAGGACGATCTTCGGATCCGCGGCAAGTGCCCGGGCAATCGCCAGCTGCTGCTGCTGGCCGCCGGAGAGCACGCCACCATTGCGGTTGAGATTGTTCATCAAATACGGGAACAGCTCGGCGACCAGAGGCGGAATCTCGCGCCCGCCGTCGGCCCGCGCGAACGAGCCCATCAGGATGTTCTCGCGAATCGAGAAATCCGGGATGATCTCGCGCCCCTGCGGCACATAGGCGATACCGGCCCGCGCGCGCCGGAACGTCGGCAGCTCGCCGAGATCCATCGCGTCGAGGCGGATCTCGCCCTTCATGCGGTCGGTCAAGCCCATCAACGTCTTGAGCAGCGTCGTCTTACCGGTGCCGTTACGACCGAGCACCGCGGTGATCCTGCCTTCAGGCACGTCGAGACAGACGTCGTGAAGGATGTGGCTGCGGTCATAGAAGCTGTCGACATGCGCGAAGGCCAGCATCAGGAAATCCCCTTCGATCCCAGATAGGCCTCACGGACCTTTGGATTCTTCTCGATCTCCTCGACATTGCCCTCAGCCAACACCTGTCCGAGATGCAGAACCGTGATCCGCTCGGCGATTTCGCGCACGAAGGCCATGTCGTGCTCAACCACCACGATGGTGTGCCGGCCCTTGAGGTTGTTGACGATCAGCGAGGTCTTGTGCGTCTCGGCCTGCGTCATCCCGGCGGTCGGCTCATCAAGCAGGATGATCTTCGGGTTCTGAGTAATCAGCAGCCCAAGCTCGAGCCACTGAGTCTGGCCATGGCTGAGATAGGCTGCAACATGGTCGGCCTCCTCGGTCAGACCGACCAGCTCGATCACCTCGTCAACGATGCATTCGGCTTCCGCGCCGAAGCCGAAGCGCAGATTGGCGAACACCCCCGGATTCCTGCAGCTCGCGACCTCGAGATTGCGGCGAACCGTGAGCTCCTTGAACACGCTCGGAATCTGGAACTTGCGGCCGATTCCCGCACGCGCGATCTTGTGCTCTTCCCAGTTGGTGATGTCGGTATCGTGCAGGAATACGCGACCGGAGGTCGACCTGGTCTTGCCTGAAATCAGATCCATCAGCGTGGTCTTGCCGGCGCCATTGGCGCCGAGCAACACGCGCAATTCGCCTTCGTCGATCGTCATGGTCACGCCATTGACGGCCTTGAAACCTTCGAAATCGACGCCAAGTCCATCGACCGTGAGAGCTACCTGTCCCATCGCCTACTCCGCCAACTGCGAGGACGTATCGCCCACCCGCGTCGGGTTGGGCGAAGTCCTGGACTTCCACGCCAGCACACGATCGACCAGGTCGTGGGCGAGGCCGCCGAGGCCCCGGGGCAGGTAAAGCACGACCAGCACGAAGATCAGGCCGATGATGGCCTTCCAGGCTTCGGCGAATCCTTCGGTTTCGCTGACAGTCGCGGAGATGGTGTTGATCAGGATCGCGCCAATGCAGGCGCCGAGAATCGAGGAGCGTCCGCCAACCGCAGCCCAAACCACCATGGTGATGGAGAAGGAGAGGTCCATGAAGGTCGGCGAGGCGAACTCCGACACGATCACGTAGAGCATGCCGGCAAACCCCGTGATCGCCGCCGAGACCGCGAAGAAGAAGGTCTGGTAGGCTGTCACGTCGAAGCCGAGGTAGCGCGCCCGGTTCTGATCGTCCCGCACCGCCTGCAGGATCAGGCCTGCGCGGGTGTCGATCAGGAGCCGTGCGCCGATAAGCACGAGGCTGAGCGACACCGCGACGAGGTAATAGGTGGGAACGATATAGGGGTCGAATTCGAAGCCCGCGACCTTGAACCAGCCGAGGTCCGTCAGGCCATTGAAACCGTTGGTGACCGGCTGGGCATCGATCACAACAAGACGCACGAGCAGTACCAGCGCCAGCGTGATGATGGACACGAACACGCCGGAGATCCGCTTGCGGAACACGATGGTGCCAAGGAGCAGCGCAAGCAGCACCGGAAGGATCAGGCCCATCGCTACGCCGAACCACTGGCTCTGGAACGGCAGCCAGAGGAAGGACGCCTTGGTGATGCAGCACAGTTCGGTTCGCGCGCCCGGCTCGGCGTTCCACAGCATGAAATCGGGCACCGGCTTGTCGGAACCTTGCTGCAGACTGGTGGGGCTCGCAAGCTTCAGCGACATCGCGAGCATGTAGGCGCCGGCGCCGAAGAACAGCCCCTGCCCCAGATTGAGAATGCCGGCATAACCCCAGGACAGCGCCACCGCGACGCCGACTATCCCGTACACGAGATATTTGGCGGCGCGATTGAGCCAGAACGCATCCATGACAAGCGGCAGGATCATCAACAGAACGACGAACGTAGCGTAGATCGCCCAGTCGATACGGCGCCTCGGTGTCAGCCTCATCACCGGCCTTTCAGGGCGAACAGGCCCTTCGGCCTGAGTACGATGATGGCGATGACGACGCCGAAGACCACGGCACGCGCCAGGATGTCGTTGGTCGCCGCGGCGACCAGTCCGTTGATCTCGCCGAGGATGCCGGCGGAGAGCACCGACCCGAGCAGACTGCCGACGCCGCCCATCACGACGACCAGGAAGCCGTCAACCACCATCGACGTGCCCATGTCGGGAAACACCGTCTTGAAGCCGGACATCATGACGCCGGCAACCCCGGCAAGCCCCGAGCCGAACGCAAAGGTTAGCGCGTTGACGCGGCTTACATCGATGCCGCAGGCCGCTGCCATCTTCGGATTTCGGATGATCGCGCGCACCTGCATGCCGATCGCGGTTCGGTAGATGATAAACCACGTCATGAGCGCAAGGATCGCGGTGACCAGAATGATGAAGGTGCGGTAGCGGTTGATATCGGCGCCGAGGATCGAAAACGTACCCTGGAGGAACGACGGTACGCTGACGTTCTGCAGGCCGGGACCGAGGCCCTGAACGTGGATGCCGAGGAAGGACAGGCCGAATTCGAGCCGCACCGCCTGCTGGATCAGGATCGCGATCCCCCACGTCGCCAGCAACGTGTCGAGCAGGCGGCCGTACAGCTTGCGTACCACCACGCGCTCGATCAGGAGTCCGAGCAGAGCCGTGACAATGAACGCCAGCGGAATAGCGACGAAGATGTTGGTGCCGAGCCAGATGCCCGAGAGCACCGTGACATAGGCGCCGACCATCACCATCTCGCCATGCGCCATGTTGATGACGCCCATGGCACCATAGGTGATCGCAAGACCAAGGGCGACCAGAAGGAGGATCGACCCCAGGCTTAAACCGATGAATAGGACTTCGAGCATGATGTCGTCCCGTCATCCACCGCGCGGGAGATGGCGCGGTGGATGATCTTTGCCGCCGTCAGGTTTTCAGCTTGACCGTATCGAGCCCCTTGCCTGTGCAGAACAGGTTGGTCGGGGTCTCGCCATAGGCGACATAGGGCAACGGGATCGTCGGCTCCTTGTAGGCGTCGATGATCTTGCCTTGCCCATCGGGGAGCCACTGCGCGATGCGAGGCGTCAGGTAGGTGTGGAGGTTGTCCGGATCGATCTTGACGTGGCCGTTCGGGGCGTCGAATTCCTGCCCTTTCACCGCATCGCGGATCGCAACCGGCGTGATCTCGGCCGCCTTCTCTACCGCCTGTTTCCAGAGGAATACCTGGAAGTAGGACGATTCCAGCGCGTGATGGGTGACGGCCTTCGGGTCCTTGACGAAGGCGCGGTAACGCTCGACGAAGGCCCTGTTACGGTCGGTGTCGATCGCCTGGAAGTATGGGAACGAAGTGTAGCTGCCGACGGCATATTCAGCGCCCATCGCGGCAATTTCGATCTCGGAGGTCACAGTCGCGCAGATCGGCAGCTTGTCGTGGGTCAGGCCCTGGTTTTTATATTCGCGGTAGAACGCCACCACGGAGTCGCCGACCACGTTAGACAACACGACATCGCAACCGGAGCCCTTGATCTTGTTGACCATCGAGCCCCACTCGGAATGGCCAAGTTCGAGATACTCGTCAGCGATCCATTCGCCGCCGTTCTTCTCGATCAGGATCTTCGACACCTTGGCCATCTCGCGCGGATAGATGTAGTTCGATCCGACGATGAAGAACTTCTTCTTGCCCAGCGTCTTGATGATCCACGGGATGAAGTTGGAAAGCTGCTGGTTCGGAACGGCACCGGTGTAGACGACGTTCTTGGAACACTCGAAGCCTTCGTAATAGGTTGGATAGAAATAGAGATTGTTGCGCTTCTCGAACACCGGCAGCACCGCCTTGCGGCTCGCCGACGTGTAGGAGCCAAACACGGTCGGCACCTTGTCCTGGATGACGAGTTTCGATGCCTTTTCGTTGTAGGTCTTCGGATCGGACGCGCCGTCCTCGGCGATCGCGGAGATCTTCATCCCTTTGACGCCGCCGGCGGCGTTGATCTCGCTGATCGCCATCATGGTGGCGTCGTGCAGCGATTTCTCGATGATCGAGAGACCGCCAGTCAGCGAGAACAGTACGCCGACCTTGATGTCACCGCCGGCGGCATAAGTGAGATCGGCGTTCTTGTTCCAGATGTGCGGCAATCCGGCGCCGGCAAAAGCGCCAAACGCTGCCGTATTCCTCAGCAAAGTCCGCCTCGATATGCTCATCCCTTAGTCCTCCAGGATCAGAAAAACAAAAAGCCCTCCCGATGCGCGCTGACGCGAGCATTGGGAGGGCTTTGTTGCCGGTTATGTCGTAGGCGGCTCTGTCGCCGCCGGCCCCGCTATTGGGGCTTACTGTTGATGATCGTAACCAAGCAATTCAAACGAGTCAACAATCGCCGCGGCGACTGCACTCGCCGACACCCGGCGGTCCATCGCTTGCCGCCGGATAAAACCATAGGCTTCGGTTTCCGGCATCTGCCGCGTCGCCATCAGGATGGCCTTGGCGCGCTCCACCGTGCGCATCGAGCGCAGATTGTCATCAAGCTTTTCGATCTTGCTGCGAAGCCGCCGCTCGTAGCCGAACTGGCTGCGCGCCAACACGAGGCTCGACAGCACCGCGTTAGGCGTGAACGGCCGCGGCAGGATCGCGTTCGGTGTCGCATGACACAGCGCGTCGGCGTGCACGGGCTCCGTCGCCGGCAGGATGATGACAAGCGCCGAACGCGCGTCGCCGGGAATCCACGGCAGGCGGCGCGCCAGATCCGGCGAATACTCGCAGTACACCACGTCCGCATCGGCAGGTACGCTTTCCGGCATTGGCCAGACCTGCCGAACGCGCATCCTGAACCGCTGCAATTCGCGGAGCAACATGCCGACCTGATCGTCGACCGGGGCGACCACGACAGCCGACAGATCGGCGAGCTCCTGCACCATGGACTTGCGTCCGCCGAGGTCCCGGTTGACGGACGGTTTACGCGACATTTCGTTCATTGGACGCTTCCTGTTTGCGTTGCGCGACCATACCCGATCAGGAACGGATCCGCATGCACCGGCGCTTTCGACTGGCTGACAACATCGAACTGTCCATGGTGGTTGGCACAGCCGATGCGGCTCCACAGGTCGGTGTGGCCCGACGTCGGGTTGACCGTGACCGCGCCCTGGGGCGCGTCGAAGCTGCTGCCGAACACCATTGAGCGAAGGATTTCCGTATCGAGCGTATTGACCTGCTCGAGCGCTTTCGCAAAAAGATGCAGTTGAAAATATGAGGCCTCGGCGCACATGTTGGTCGAGATATCAGAGCCGAATCGCTTCTTGAAGCGCTGCACGAACGCGTTGTTGGCGCTGCCCTCGACGCCCTGAAAGTAGGATGCCGCCGTGATGTGCCCCTCGCCGACGTCGAATCCCATGGCCGCGATCTCGGCTTCAGTCGTCGTCAGGCTCGCAATCGGCATCTGCTTCGGATCGAGCCCGACATTCGCATAGGCCTGATAGAGAAAGGATGTCCCTTCTCCGACGACGGTCGAAAAGATCACGTCGGGCTTGACTCGCTTGATGTCCTGAATGATCGGCAGGAAATCCTGCCAGCGCGCATGAACATTGACATAGCGCTCGCCGACCACAGAACCCGCATTGGCCTTGAGCAATTCGCGCATCACGCGATTGGACTCGCGCGGGTAGATATAGTCCGACCCGACGAAGTAGAACCGCGTCCCAAACGTATCCATCAGGTAACGGCACAGCGCGAGGCTGTTCTGGTTGGGCGATGCACCGGTATAGATGACGTTTGGCGACGCCTCGAAACCTTCGTAGAGCGTCGGATACCAGAGCAGGCCGTTCAGCCGCTCGACGACCGGCAGCACCGCCTTGCGGCTCGACGAGGTGTAGCAGCCGAAGATCGTGCTGACCTGATCCTCGATCATCAGCCGCTTGGCGTAATGGCCATACGCGACCGAATCCGAACCCGGATCGTAGGCGACAGGAACCAGCTCACGGCCGCAGACCCCGCCCGCGCCATTGACCTCCTCGATCGCGAGCTGCGTGCCCTGATATTGGGTTTCTTCGATGACCGACATGAAGCCGGTCCGCGAAAACAACACCCCGATCCGCCACGGGGCAGAAGTTGTTTGCTTAAGGTTCGACATGATCTAGCCCTCAACACCGCAGGAGGGACGAGAGTGATTGTTGTTCTTGTTGCTCTCGAACAGGATTGCCGGCGGCACAGAATTGCATGTCATCTGCCACGAGACAAGGACTGAGGCAACCAATGTCGGTGACGAAATTGATGCAACCGAACGAAATATAGGCAACGACCAGGTCACGCCCACAGCGCTTCACAAACTGCCCATCGCCTTTAGACGAGCCATTCGTTTCCCGTACCGAGAGCATACCCGGCTGCCAAATCTACTTCAGATGGCGCCCGAGACGGAGATAGCGCTTGGCGTTCTACCGACGCTCGGACGCCCCGTGCAAACTCGACAACAGCCTCAGTGCAAAGGAACTATCGCTTGCAGGACGTCCCGCTTCCACGTTTGACGGGCACTGTCGAAAGCTGCGAAATCATGGTCGAACTGCCAGTAGGCCCACGCCCAGCCAAATTTGTCGGCGCAACGCGTCACGAAAGACAGGTATCTCAGACGGCTGTCGGCTGGAGCACGCTCATAAACCCCGAACTCACCAAGGTAAACCGGACGCTTCTCCCGCTCCGACCAGAGGCGGATTCTGCTGAAATCAGCGATCACTTTCGCCTCATCCTCCGGCGTGCCCCAATCCAGCGGCCCGATCTTCGAGAACGTCGAAGACCACGGCGCACCTTGATGGGTAAACCGTATGGGCGCGTAGTAGTGAAATGTCACGATGAGCCTTCTGTCGTCGGTCGGCAACGTCAGATCGTCGATCGATGCAACCTCTGTGTTGAGCGCGGCGACAATGACAGGCCGTTCGGGATTCGTGTTCCGGATGATACCAAGACATTCACTGAGCAGTGAATTCCACTCAGCCGAGGTCATATGCCCTCCTGGTTCATTAAGAATCTCAAACACCAGCGCAGGATATTTCCCCGCATAGCGTGACGCGACCTGCCTCCAGAACGATCTGAGCTTCTCCATGCACCCTGGAACATCGCGTTGGCAAAGATCCGTATCATGCTCATCGAGGATGGGAGTGAGGCGCCGCACGAGAGCCGCCTCGATAATCGCATCGAGGCGCTTCAGAACGGCTTCGTCCAGAACGTTCTCGGCATTCATGAACTTGAAGCCGAAGAAATTGATCCTGACATGCGAGAAGCCGGCATTCCGGATTGCGGTCAGGTTGTCGAGGCGGAACGGCGCATTCGCGGCGCCTTCCCAAATGCCGTCGTATCCGAGAATGTTGATGCCGCGACCCAATGCCGCCACGTCCCGGGACGGGCGCAGCTCAGCCCCCTGAACCGGAGAGACCAGCACGGCAACGAGGAACGTCAGAACCAGATTGAACGCTCTTGGCCAGCCGGCGTGGACCGTCTTCATTGCGGCTCCAACTCCCGACCTGCCGACGGCACCGGCCTGCAAACCGCGAGGAAGAAAGCGACGAACAGCACCGATGTAAACATCGTCGACCGGAGAAATGTCGTCTCGGTAAAGTTCGTCTGACAGACAAGAAAGACAAACCCGATGATGAGAGCACAGTGGGCACGGTCAATTGCCCGCGTGGAAATCAGGTAGAGCACCTTGTTCGAAAAGAGAACGACGCTTGCCGTGAAGATGAGATAACCCAGAAACCCCGTTTCGACGAGAATGGCGATGTAGCCATTGTGGTAGTTATCGAGCACCCAACCATGGTTCTGTTCGAAATAATCGTAGATCGCCGGGTTCGTCCAGAATCCGTTGATTCCGAAGCCGAGCAAGGGCGCATCGTCGAAATGGCCGATTGCGTACTGCCAGATGTAGGTTCTCTCGGTGAAGTCGATCGTCGCGTCAAACAGATGAATCGCGTCGTATCCGGTCGCGTAAAAATACAGGATCAGGAGGCCCGCCATGACGCACATGACGACCGGCAACACCGCATAGACCTTCATGCACCTGATCGACCACAGGGACGTGAAGAGCAGGCAGCAAGCGACCAATGCCAGGGCGCCAGCGCCTCGCGATTCCGACGCGATGACGCAGGCCGAGGCGAGCAGGAAGGTAAAGAGAAAGGCCAACCAGCCCTGTCCGGTTAGCTTTCGATAACACGAAAAGAACATCAGATACGCCCCGGCAAAGCCCAGCGTTTGTTTAGATTCGAAGACGCCTTGCCATTGGCCATTGTGCATCCAGCTCTGGTCGACTCCGATATCGGGCACGAACACTGCACAAAGAGCAGATGCGGCAACCAGCACAAACAGGCCCTGCGTGGTCGATTTGACGATGTCATCGATATCGGCGCGGGTGATAAGGCAGAACGCGCCGAAGGTCGTTACCGCAAGCGCCGCAGCTTTCATGATCGCGGCAAGGCCGAGGTTGGTCCAAAGCACGGAAATCGTGGCAAGGACGTAGAATGCAACGACCGCGATCGAGTCAGGGTTGAAGGCCAGCCGCAGCCCGGGCCGCACAAACGCGCTTGCGTAGATCAGCAAGCCCCACATCAACATGGCAACGGCTTGCTGCAGATAGGTCTGCTCCGCCGGAAGCAGCGCGGCGTTGAAGGTCCCCATCGACATGATCACGTTGATGGTGATCGAGCAATTGATGAGAGCCTTTGCGACGCGTTGCGTTTCGATCCCGCGCGTTGGCGAGGTCGCGCCGTCAAAGGCGCCCCAATCCGTCTCGGTCTGTGTTCTGGTCATTGAACGAGCTTCGTGAAGTACGGTTTGATCTTACTGACACTCCGGCCAGTTGGACCGGGGTGCGTACCTCGCACTCAACCCCACGCGGCGCTCAGTCCCGCTTGGTCAGCGAGGGCCGGGTTCGGTTGAACAGCAGATAGAGGGCACGCGGATTTGTGGTCAGGTAGCGCCAGAGCAACCGGCGCGGTTCGAGCCAGACGCGCCAGGCCCATTCCAGTCCGACGTTCTGCATCCAGTTCGGCGCGCGCGGCCGGCTGCCCGACAGGAAGTTGAACAATCCTCCCGAGGTCTTGATGACGCCGACATTGCAGAGCCGCGGCATGAACTCCTCGACGAAGGCCTGCTCGTAGGGCACGCCAAGCGCGACCCAGAGATAGTCCGGCGCCAGCGCGTTGATTTCGTCCACCTTGGACCGCAGCGCCTCGCCGCGGAGATAGCCATGTGAATAGCCGACGATCTTCAGCTTCGGATACAGGCTGCGGACATTGGCGACCGCCGCTTCGTTTTCTGCCTCGTCGGCGCCAAACATGTAGAAGGTCAGCCCGACGGCTTGCGCCTTGCGCGCCACGATGTGGAACAGATCGGTGGTCGCGACACGTTCTGGAAGCGGCTCCAGCAATTTGAGCTTCGACATCGTGACCAGCGGCTGGCCATCGGCGTTGATCAGATCGGCGGTGCGAAACAGCCGGTCGGTCCGCGGCTCGGTCGAGCAGCGCGACAGCACTTCGCCATTGGCCGAGGTCAAGTAGAGCGGCCGACTGATGCGCCGGCGCGGATACACCACGTCGATCATGAAGTCCGCCGTCTGCTCGAGATCGAGCACGGCGAGCCGCAGCCCGCCCACGGTCGCCCGGGAAACTCCGGCGGTAGCGGCTCTGCCGAGAGGATTGGCGCGACGTTCGTGGATGTCGGCGGCACCAACCGGCGTTGACGACGGTGCGGTGGTCTCCGGCGCTGATGTCGGCGGCGTGCCACGCGATGTGTCGTAAATCCGGACAGGTGGAACAGCCGTGTCGGAATCGAGACGCCGAATGCGTGCGCCGTCGTGTCCCGGCAGCGAAATCGGGTCGGAAACGCGGGCTTTTTGACGATGGCTCAACATGTTCACCAGAATTCCAATGTTACGCATCTCAAATTGCAATATCCGGTCCAGATCCGGCGTCGGTTCTTGCCGCAACAATTAGCTTGCGGCTGTAAGAGTTCCTTAACCATCGCGATGTCGGTCCCCCCTGTCGAATTCAAATCGAACGACATGTCAGGCTGGTACCCACGGCAACCCATCTCGGCTCGACGCGGGAGTTATGGGGATTCGTGGAGCATTGGAGGAAATGCGTTAATCCAAATCCCATTCCGCCGCTGCCGCAACCGGCCCGCCTCTGCTACAAGAGTGCCGCGCCGGCTTGACCGGCGCTCCGAAACTGCCCGGTTGTTGGTTTCAAATGAACAAGAATGATGACGCGTTCGATGTCAGCATCGACGACGCATTCGATTTTCTGTCACAAGAATACGCGGAATTGTTCGATGGCTCGGACGCGACCGCGTTTCAGCATCCGCTGTGGCTCGACAGTCTCTATCGCAGGCTCGCTCCGTCAGTGGCGGCGAAACCTCTGGTCATCGTCGTCCGCAATCGCGCAACCGGAGCGCTTGCGGCGGTACTGCCCTTGCTGCGGGTGCGACGCGGACCGATGCGGACGATTGAATTCGCGGATCTCCGTGTTTCCGACTACCTTGCGCCCGTCTGTACCGCCAAAACATTTGCTGACCTGCTTCAGGATGAGGATGCCTGTCTGAAGCTGCGGCAGCTGGTCAGGCCGTTCGATCTGTTGCGGATACCCAAGCTGCTCGACGCAAGGATGCCGATCGAGAGCCTTCTGGCCGCGTCGCGCCGTGCCTCCATGAATACGAATGCGTACGCGACGGTCCTGACCTCGCCGTTTGAGCAATGGCAGGCCAATGCGCTGGGACGGTCCTATCAAAAGGAACTCGCAAAGAAGTGGCGCCAGATTCAAAAAAAGGGCGCGCTGACGTTTTCATGTTGCGACGACAGCACGTCCATCCGCGAGGCAATGGAGGTGATGAAGAAGTTTCGCGGCCCGCGGTTTGAGGCGCAAGGCGACGGCGATCTGCTGCAGCGCCCCGAATATTTCGATTTTTACTCTGATGTCGCGCTCCGCGGTCTCGGTTCCTTCGTGCGGCTCTATGCCATGAAGATGGACGGCGATGTGATCGCGACCGTGCTGGGACTACACCAGCGTGACAGTCTCCTCGTCGTCATGACCGGGTTCGACATCGCGGGATACAAGAGCCAGTCGATCGGCGCGCTGATGTTTGAACGGGTTGCCAGGGATTGTATCGAGCGTGGCGATCAGGTCCTGGATTTCACCATTGGCGACGAGCCGTACAAGATGGCGTTCGGAGCACAGCCCACGCCGATGTCGAGCGTGACACAAGCCGGCAGCGCGGCAGGCTCGATCGCCTTGTTCGCTCTGAATCAGGCGCCCTGGATCAAACAGGCGGCCAAGCGGGTGGCCGACTTCAGGCTTCCGCCGATCCGCACCTCAACCGGCGCGCGCTAGCCGCGGAGCTCGACGGGGCTTCCACCAAGCTATCTGAGCGCACCACGGAAGCGCGCGATCCATCCCGGATGAATCCGGTCTACCCGGTAAGTGACGCTGCGGCGCAGGAAGTGCAGCCTACGTCGGACCGTCCACTCCACGTCGTTGCTCGATGTCAGGGCTCGACGAAAGCGCGCCATACGCAGCGAACGTTGGTCGGCTGCGATTTTGTCTCGATCGGAATAGAACTGGGATATCTTTTCGACACCCATGCCTTCGGTTTCGAGCCAGTGTGGCGCGTAATGTGTGCAAAGACGCTCGACATCCACCAGCAGGCGGCTCACGCCGGTTCCGGCGGCGGGACAGTTGGTTTGAAACGCGTCACCGATCAGCACGACCCCCGGCTGCAGATGTCCTTCGACCACGGACAGGTCCATCACCCAGTTCTGCACGCGATCGACAATTCTGAAATCATCGAGATAAGGCCGCAATCCGGGCATCAGGCGAAGCAGCGTCGATTTCGTGTCCCGGCGCAGCTCACGCATGATCGGATCGGTCGGATCACGGAACATGAACAGGTTTGCCCGCATGCCGGCCGGCACGGGAAACAGGCTGAGATAATCGACGCCATCGGTGGTCCGTTCGCCGTAGCAGGTCAACGCCTCGAAATCGAACGGCGCATTATCCGGACGTGCGATCGTGAAGCCGAATGTCACCGAATGACGCGCGGCGAGCACCCGACGCTTCATTCCAAGATTGTAGCCAAGAGCTCCCGCCATACCCGTCGCTAGGACGACCAGGCGCGAAATGACGCGCCTTCCGGAAGCCAGCACCAGATGTTGGCGGTCATCGCTGCTGTCTATGCCGGTCACCTGATCGACCATGAAGCTGGAAGGGTCGGGCATCAGGCGTCGGGCCATCGCAACGAGGTCCGCATAGGGAAGTCCGTACGCCTGGCCGATACTGATATCGACCAATCTGCCATCCCTGATATTGAGGACGCGATCGTAAGAGGACGCGACAGCTTCGACTTCGCCGATGAAGCCCAGCCGGCGAAGAATTTCGACCTGTTGACCGGCAATCTTCTCGACGCGAAATTCGTCCGGCTGGATCGCACGTTTCTCGATCACGACAACCCGGTACCCTGCCCGCGCGAGCACAGCCCCTGCCAATGAGCCCGCCAGCCCGCCGCCGACGATGGCGATATCGGCTTCGATTGCTTGAGGCTCGCTTGCCGCAACCGGTCTTGTCACGCTCTCGTTGACGATCATGATGTCCACTCCGACGGCCACTGGCACCGGAACTGCAATATTCTTGCCTGTTATGCGCTTCCCCGAGCCGGCACGGTTCATTCCGGAATTGAGGTTAACCGCAGCAACCGGAACCCAACCGGCGACATCCCGGCACATGCCTTGCACTATCAACGTTATGAAAACCCGTTTTCCGGTCGCCCGGCGGCAGAATGGGTGGTTGATGACTGCCCGATCGATGGCTCAAGACCAATTCCCGGAGCACCACTCCAACGCGAACGTGTTGTTGATGCGCAGATGCAGCTTCCACAAGCCTTGGTCACGCGGTCACGTCGACGGCGGGGAAAAGCCCGCGCCTGCCCCGTTTAGGGACAGTGAGGACGGCACCGTTCCAGGTTGGAGCAAGGCGGCGGGTTCGGCTGACTCGCATTTTCGCGGAACTGAAGCCGGCCAGGACGAACGAAATCTTAGCAACGGATCATTAACATTTCCGACGCGAACGAATCCGGCACCCGAACGGACTGCACTAACCTGACAAGAGAGAGTTCCCTCGTTTCATGCTTGGCTCCATTCTCCAATTGATGCGGCGTGATGTGACGCGCGGCGTTGCCGGGACCATTCTTCTCAAGGTCGGCAGCGGCGGGCTTGCGTTCGTGCTGTTCTCGTTGGCTGCGCGAGCAATGTCGCCTGAGGCGTTTGGAGATTTTGCGACATGGCTGTCCGTCGCCCAGATCGCTTCCGTCGTGGGGTTGGCCGGCCAGGAGCTGCTTCTTGTTCGGTTCCTCAACGAGTACCAGGTGCGAGGTCAGGCCGACCTCACCAAGGGTGTCCTGTTTTCCAGCCTGAAGATCTGCGCAGTCGCCATGCTGATTTCAATCGCAGCGATCGCAGCGATCGCGGGCATTCGCGGCGAGTGGTGGCTCCTGATCGTATCCGTCGCTGCCTTCACGGCCGTGAACGCCGGCCTCATGCTCGGCAGCCAGATCGCACGATCGCTGGTCAGTATTCTGATGGGAGAAGGCAATCGGGAGCTCTTCTGGCGGGTCGCAGTTGTCCTGTTCTTGATCGCGGCGCTGTTCGGTCACTGGCAGCTCGATCCCGCCGAGCTTTTCACTGTGATGACGGTCGCCATGGCCCTCGGCCTGGTCGTGCAGGTCGTTTCAATCGCGCGCGTGCTTCCGATTCTGCGCAGCGTATCGGCCCGCTCCGAGACATCCCGCTGGAGGTCGAGTGCGCTCCGCTTCTGGCTTGCCTCCATTCTTGAAGCCGCAAACCAGTATTTCGACGTCATTCTCGTCTACTGGATGCTCGATCCGGTAACCGCCGGCGTCTATTTCGCGGCTTCGCGTCTTGCGAACATCTTCGCCATGCTCTCGGCCGCCCTGTATACGTTCGGGGCGCGCCGGCTCCCCTCGCTGTACTTCAGCAAGAATCGCCGGGAATTCGAGCACACGCTGCAGCTCATGGCGGAGGTAACCGCGCTTTGCGTCCTCGGCGGGCTCGTCCTTGTCTGGATCGGCGCGCCCTATCTTCTCGGCCTGTTCGGGCCGCATTTCGCCGCGCAACAGTGGGTACTGATCGTGCTCGCGCTCGGGACGGCCATTCAGGCGGCGGGAGGCCCGGCTGCCGCCATATTGCAGCTCACCGGCCATGAGGGCGAGTATGTTCCCGTGATCGCGGCGAACGTGGTGTTGCGGCTGGTCGGGTTTCTCGTTCTGATCCCGTGGCTGGGCGTGCTCGGCGCAGCCATTTCTGCCACCGCTTCGCTGACACTCGCGACCATCGCACTCAACGTGCTTTGCCGTCGGCGTGCCGGCGTTGACCCATCAATTCTGGCGCTCTCTCGCCTCCTGTCGCCCAAGGCCGGCGCTTACGCGGTTCGCGCCACCGAATCGAAGGAGTAAGCGAGTTCAACTCGCCAATCCCAGCACTTCGCCTCGAGAACCACGAACCACGGAATTGGCGGGTACCCGATTGACGATGAACGTCACCGGAGCGGCACCGAACTTCGCCAGCGCCGTCCTTGCCTTGTGTACCGCGGATGGCTGGGCCATGCCGTCGCGAACCACAAGGATGACCAGATCGGCAACGCCGGCCAGCGCCGCCGCGTCCGGTTGCGCGTCAAGGGATGACGCGTCGACGATGATCAGATCAAATTCAGAACGAATATCGTCGTCGGGCAACGGATGGGTTTTCCTGCTGGCCCTCAGCAGTTCATCGATGGAATGAAGGTCTGCCTTGATGGTCCCGGCGCCTTGCTCCGCAGGCGTGGCATCAGCGGCCTTCGATTCCAGCTCGATCAGGACACTGAGCATTCCGTTCTTCACGATCGACCGATTCAGCGAGCGTGCAACGGTGCTGCCGCCTGCACCGGCCTCAACCGACATCAGCAGCACGACCTTGCCATGAGGTCCCGGGATCCGCTTGATCTTCTCGATCAGCGGGCGCAGATGCGGACCCAAATCTGGCTCCGCCGCTGCGGGAATCGGATTCTGCCAGACGCTTCTGACGGAACCCGGTGACGCCAGGTTGGGAATGCGGGCCAGGACCGGCAAATCCGGCGGCGACTCGGGCTGCAGCGAAGGCGAATCCGTATCACGAAGCTCCGGACCGACCTTGGTTGGACTCCACGCCATGCCGGGTATGGCAACAATAGCGGTCGATATCAGCATTGAGGCGATCGCGAGCGCGACAAGGAGCAAAGGAAGCGGCGGGAGGGTCGAGCGAACCGGTGGAGTGGCTGATGACGCGACCTTGGTCTGCGAGCTTTGCAGAAGGCGCTGCTCATCGGTCGTCTTGTACCGTGACAGAAACTGTTCGTAGATATTCTTGTTGGCATCCGCGTCGCGCTGCAATTCCTGCAGTTTGACCAGCGCCTGACCGTCGACCAGTATTTGCGACTCGGCCGCCTTCAACTGGTCTTCCAGCGATTTCTGCTGCTCGCGCTGGGCCTCGTATTCCGACTTCGCGGTCTCGATGTTCTTCTTCCGCTCGAGCTCGATCTGCCGGTTGAGATCGTTCAACTGGCTATACGACATAACGAGGTCGGGGTGGCGGTCGCCAAGCACCGCACGTTTCTGCGCGATCTGGTCGTTGAGTGCCGAGCGCTGGGCTCGCAACGTGCTCAGGAGATCCTGCTTGACCGGTCCGTCGACATTCGTCTTCAGGTCGCGCTGCGCCTGCTCATAACGTGCCCTTGCCTCCTCGATACGCGCACGAGCGGCGGAGACTTGCTGCGTCAGGTCGGTGACGCGCAACTGCTGCGTCGTTGCATCCTTGCCGGCATTCACGATCCGGTGCTCGAGTCTGAAGGCGGCAACGGCATCCTCAGATGCCCTCAACCGATCGTTCATGCTCTTGAGTCGGCTCTTGAGCCAATCGGCCGCTTCATCGGTTGCGACGCTGCGGGTGCCACGCTGGCCGGCAACGAATGACTCGGCCACGGCGTTGGCGTAGAACGCGGCGCGCTGCGGATTGTTGGACGTGAACTTGACGGCGATAACATAGGTCAATCCACGCCGCGAAATATCGAGCCGATTGCGAAATCGCTCGAGCAGGCGCTCGGTATCGGTTTTGCCACCGGCGATGTCGTCATCCTCGGCGACCTTAAGCTGCTCGATCAGCGGCCGGAGAAACCCGTCGGATTTGGCGATCTCAACAACGCTCTGAAGTGCGGCGGCATCCTGGCCGATCCCCGGCAACACGTCCTGGTCCGTCGTCACGCGCTGCTCACGCGGGTCGACGACGACCAGCGCGGTCGCCGCGTATCGAGCCGGAATCAGCAACAGGACGATGATACCGATCGCGAAGATCAACGACGCGAGCGCTAAAATCCGTCGGCCGTTGTCGCGCAGGAAAGAAACCGTGCCGGAGAGGGTCAGTGTTCCCTTGACGGATTCGGCAGTGGACTGACCGGTTGGCACAGCGGGAACCTCCCACGACGCCGCGGGTTCCGTCGGACCGGACCTTCTCGGGCCTGCGCGGCCACCGAACAACATGGGTTCTGACTCGAATTCAACGACTGGCAGACACAGTTTCAGTGCCTGCTCCAACGTAAATATCTATGGTTAATTGGCAGTTACCCTCTCTTTGCAGGGCCGTAACCAATTAGTTAACGAGCCGCCTGTACCCTGTTCATGAGACAATGGCTCTCGTCGTCCAAGAAACGTCCGGTCGCACTAAATGGGCAGTAACCTCAACACGCACTACGCGATGTACGAGCGATCCTCGCGTGATAAGTACAAGCGCAAAAATGAAGGACACGAATCCCCTCCTTCAGCGGGTGAGGAATCCGTGCTCCGTTACACGTCAGCCACAGAATTGCATGCGGCACCGCTCCCGTCATCGACCGCGCCACAGGACCGACCGAGCCAGATCAAGCCTAAGCTGCGCGTCGTCCTGGTGCAGACCCAGGCGGAGAATGCCGGCGCTCAGGAGATATCTAGGTTGCTCGGCGCCGGCCTGACCGCGCGCGGCTATGACGTCTCCAATCTGTTCTTCTTCCGCAAGTCGGACTCTTTCGACGAGCCACCCAATACGTTTTATTGCGCGCCGAGCCGTCCAGGAAGTCCGTTGGCACTGTTGCGGATGCTGCGAAAGCTCGCCAGCCATTTGGGGAACATCAGGCCCGATGTTGTCCTGACATTTCAGCATTTCGGCAATGTCATCGGCGGCGGCGTGTCTCGCTTCGTCAGTCCCGCCCCTGTTATCGCCAACCAGGTGTCTTCGGCGATGTCCATGAGCTGGCCGGTCCGCGCCGCCGACATCATCATGGGCAGCCTCGGCTTCTTCAAATGCATCACGTTGAATTCGCAGGCCATGGAGCGCGAATATGCGCGGTATCCAGCGCCCTATCGATCGCGAATGAAGCATGTCCCGCACGGCTTCGACGACAAATCGCACAGCCTGCCGAAGGAGATTGCGCGGCAACAGTTCGAGCTGCCGCCGGATCGCATCCTGCTCGGTTGCGCTGCAAGGTTGCACCCTCACAAGCGGCTAGATGCGGCGATCCGCCTGCTGGTCCGCGATCCGTCCTGGCACCTTGCGCTCGCCGGCCAAGGGGCGGACGAGGAACGGCTGCGGCTCCTGGCAGATGAGCTGAAAGTATCCGACCGGCTGCACTTCATCGGCGAGATTCCGCCGCGGCGGATGGCGGATTTTCTGGCCTGCCTGGACGTGTTCGTGTTCCCCTCGCAGGCCGAAACGTTCGGTCTTGCCGCCGTCGAAGCCGCAAGCGCGGGCGTTCCTTGCGTCGTGACCGATCTCCCGGTTCTGCGGGAGGTATTGTCATTCGAAGGAAAGCCGACCGCTCTCTTTGTCGATGCTTCGGATGATGCCGAACTGTCAGCCGCGGTATCCAGAATCCTGACGGATACGACCCTGAGCGACGAACTGCGACAAAGCGCCAGAGGTCTGAGGTCGCGCTATTCGGTAGATACCATGGTGGAGGAATACGTCCACATCCTCAGCGAGGCCGCACAAGCGAGCGGGCGTTAAACAGATGGGCCGGACATGATCATCGAGTTTCGCTGCGAACGTGAGCCTGCCCGGCTCTGGATGTGCCGCGAGACGCTGCCCGTCAACGGCAAGGATGTTCCAATTCGAATCACGTGGATCCCGACGGCGGAGCCTCGACCTGCGGGCCTGGAGGCACTGTTCGAGCTTGAACGGATGGTGCTGCGCCATGGCCAAAGCGGCGGCGCCGACAGGCTGAAGGACATCCCGGAGCACTCACAGGCCCCCGCAGGCGACGCCGACGTGATCGTCGATTTTACGCGCGCCGAACGAAATCCGGACTGTTCTGCGCGGCTCTATCTCCGTCCGCTATTCAACGGGGCAGCAGGAGAAAACGCCGCGCTCGCGGCCATTCGCGCCGGTGACTTGCCGGTTGTCGAAATCGTCAATGAGCTCGACGGTACGGTCATCGACCGCGGTCATCCGTCCGGAGAGATTGCAACCGGCCTGAGCGGTGCGCTCGAAGCGGTCATGACGCGAACCCTGACCATGCTGACGGCGATTCTGTCGGGAGCACCAAGGATACTGCCGCAGCTGACGCCGGCGGCCAGCGGCGGCACCGCGCGAGGTTCCGCCGCATATGTCGCGCACGGCCTGGCCGCTTCGATCGCGAAGGAAATCTATCGCCTCTGCTGCTACGCGCCCCATTGGCACGTCGGGTGGCGCTACAGCGAAACCGCGGATGTCTGGCGGACCGGTGATTTATCCGGGCCGGACTGGAAAGTGCTGAGAGATCCCGGATACCGCTTCTACGCCGATCCCTTCCCGATCAAATGGCAGGGAAGAACCTTCGTCTTCTTTGAAGAGCTCGACCACCGGGTCGGCAAGGGCATCATTTCCGCCGTCGAATTCGACTGCAATGGGCCGGTCGGAAACGTCCAACCCGTGCTCGAGGAGCCCTGGCATCTGTCCTATCCATTTCTGATCGAAGACAATGGCGAACTCTGGATGATCCCGGAGAGCACCGCGCAGCGGGACGTCGCCATCTACAAATGCATTCGGTTTCCAGACAAATGGGAGCGTCACTACACGCTGTTCTCGGGGTTCGAACTCGCCGACGTGACCATCACGCAGCACAACGGCCTATACTATCTGTTCGGAGCCTGGCGCGACGGGACCGGCGGTTATTCCGATACATTGGCGATATTTTACGCCGAGAATCTATTCGGCCCCTGGCTGCCCCACGCGAGCAATCCGGTACTGATCGATCGCGCAAGTGCACGGCCGGCGGGCAACTTCGTGACCATCAATGGAAAGCTGTGGCGGCCTGTCCAGGACTGCTCCAACGGATATGGCGCGGCACTCGGACTTGCGGAAGTTCTCGAACTGTCTCCGACGACGTTCAGGCAAGTCGTTCGACACTTGCTCAAGCCTGGGCCGGCGTGGACCGGACGGAAACTGCACACGCTCAACCGCTGCGGCCAGCTCGAGGTGATCGACGGGTCGCGGGTTCAACCGAAGACAACGCCTTTCCTGAGCAGACTTTTGTCGACCGCCGGGTCGCCACAGTGGGAATGGCACAACGCAGCGGCGGCGAAGCCGATCGCAAGGCGCGTCCAATAGCGCGCTCTGCAGCGTCACCAGCGAGAATGCTACGACTACCAGGCTTCTCCGAACGGCCGCAGCTCAATGTTGAATGACCAGGCGCTACGGTCCTGGTGAACGGCATGCCAAATCTCGCCAGCGATCGCGCGAGGCTTGATGAAGAAATCGTCCGGCCGCTCCGGCCACCGCTTCCGCGTCCATTCCAGATCGATCACGGCATCGATGACGACATAGGCGACGTGAACGCCTTGCGGCCCGAGGTCGCGCGCCATTGCTTCCGCCAGGATCCGTTGCGCCGCTTTGGTCGGCGCAAAACCGGCGAAGCCGGCCTTGCCGCGCAGCGCGGACGTGTTGCCGGTCGCAACGATGGCACCCTTGCCTGCACTCACCATCGCCGGTGCAAATCGCCGGGCCAGGTGCAACAGCCCCATCGTGTTGACCTGGAAGTTACGATTAAGCATGGCAGGATCGATCTCCCGGAACGTGCCGAATCCGCCGCCGACAGCATTGTGAATCACGACGCCGGGGCTGCCGAGATCACGCTCGACGGCAGACGCGACCGCCTCGATCTGCGCGGCGTCAGACACATCGCATCGATAGCCCTTGGCGTTCGGCAGCTCCTTTTCGAGCGCGGCCAGCCGCTCCTCGTTCCTGGCGAGCATGGCGACGCGATACCCGCCCTCGGAAAATCTTCTCGCGAGTGCCGAGCCCGTGCCGGGTCCGACACCAGTGATCAGGCAAACCTGCGCGCTCATGCGATCAATCCTCCGGGTTGAGAGAGGCTGCCCTGACGGTCAGGCCGCCGCCTTTGACAACAATTTCTCGACATATGGCTTGAGGTCCGGCTTGAAGTGTTCGTGCGCGATCAGCCGGGCAAAATGCGCGAACACCAGCGGGTAGTCGTTCTCGACGCCGGTGTGCAGAATCTTGTCCAGGCCACGCTCCTTCAGCAGCGCCGCCCGCGCATGCTCGTTCATGAACAGCGCGAGCTCGGCGGCAAAGCAGATGTCGGCGAGCGAGAGCCGGTCTCCCACCAGCACCTCGCGCCGCGGCGACAGTGCCTGCTCCAGTCCCGAGGCATAGATCGCGAAGGCCTGTTTGGCCTGGGCGTGAATCGCCGCGTCGACCGTACCGTCCGAGAGCGCGAGCAGGTAGATCTGCGAATCCCGCGCAAACACCAGGCTGACATCCAGGAAGCTGTCGATGCGGGACGCCTCGTAGGCGTCACGTCCGTAAAGCCGATATGTCGCTTCGCCCAGCCGCGCCACCGCACGCATGATGCTGTTCGACTCGAAGATCCCGATATGACCGTCCGGTCCGAACGCGGCGGGCACGTTGCCGAACGGCTGGGCTTCGAGAAAAGCATCGGTCTTGAAGAGTTGTGCGCCGGTCAATCCGACGCGCCCGGTCCGCGCGAGGCCCGACAGCGATTGATGCTCACCTTCGGCGAGCGGGCGCGCGTCGTAATCCCACAACCAGTCCCGCAATTCCTTGCCGGAGGCGCCTCTGACCTCGACAGCGACGCCGCAGAAGCGGGCAGCAATGGTCGCCTTCCACACGCGCGGATTCGGCAGGTAGGAGAATATTCGCAAGCCAGCCATCGTGGAACACTCCGGATACGGGCGCGCCTCAAGCCGCCAGCTTGAGGATCTTGACGACGTCATCAGCCTCACGGATCGGCTGCGGGTTTGCCCTTGTAAAGATCGAGAGCATTGCGTTTTTGCCGATCAGTTCAAAGCGGTCCTCGGCGACGCCGACGTCGGCGAGCCGTCGCGGCAGGCCGAGCTCCGCGATAAACGCTGCGAAGGCCTCGCTGGCGTCGCGCTCCGGTGCACCGAGCGCGGCTGCGATCGATTTCTGGGCGGTTTCGGTGGCGGGACGATTGTAGCGAAGCACGCTCGGCATCATCACGGCCGTGCAGAAATAATGCGGGACATCGCAGGTGCCGCCGAGCACATGGCCGATGGCGTGGCTCGCGCCCATCGGTACCCGCGACTGCAATCCGAAGGCCGAAAGCCACGAGCCCAACTGGCAATTCAGCCGCGCCGCCTCGTCGTCAGGATTATCCCTGGTGCGCAGCAGGCCGTCATGCAAATAGCGTAGCCCCTGCTGGCACACGGCGTCGACCAGCACGTTGGGACGGCTGGAGCAAATCGCTTCGATACCGTGATCCATCGCGCGCGTGCCGGAGCCCAGCCAGAGTTTCTCCGGCGTATATCTGGTGATCGCAGGATCGAGGATGATGCTGCGCGGCATCATCATCGGGTGATTGAAAATCTGCTTCAGCTTGCGGCTGGTGTCGGTAACCAGCGCGCCGGAATTGTACTCGCCGCCGGAAAGCGTGCTCGGGATGGCGATCATCCGCACCTTTGGCGTCCGGAATTGCCCGAAGCGGCGCTCCGGCGTGGTCTCGAAGCCATCGAGCCCCGCCGGTTCAAAGATCTCATGCTCCATGCACATCAGCACGATCTTCGCCGCATCGACCACCGAGCCGCCGCCGATAGCGACCACCAGATCGGCCTTGGCCTCGCTGGCCTGCCGCGCAATCCGTGTCACCACGTCACGCGTCGTGTGCTGCGGCACGCCATCGAAGGTCGCGGCATGACGCTCGCCGAGCGCTTTGCGGATCTTCTCGATCTCGTCGGTTGTGGTGTTCAGCGTGCGGCTGGCGATCAAATAGACCCGTTTGGCACCCAGCCGTTCGGTCTCGTCGCGCAGCGCGTCGGCCGCCGGCTTACCGTAGATCACGGATTCCATGGTGGGGTATTGATGGCTGCCCGCGATGCCCATGCTCTTCACTCCCTTGATGTGTCCGTGAATAACCCAAGCCAATCGCGCCGGCGGTTTGGAAAAGTTCGGTGGCGCACTCTCCGTCAGGCGACCGCGCGGGCCGGTTTGGTCTCGAAGGTGCCGTCGAGGAAGCCGGTCAGCCGCTGCCGGATGATCTGCTCGGCCTCCCCCATGATGCGGTCGACCAGTTCCTTGACCGTCGGGATGTCGTGGATCAGGCCGACCACCATGCCGCAGCTCCACGCGCCGGCATCCATCTCGCCATCCAGCATCACCTTGGGGTAGACCCCGGCGACCTGCTCGAGGATGTCCTCGATCTTCATGGTGGCGCCCTTCTCCCGCTCGATCTCAAGCAGCTGGTCGACGCCCTTGTTCTTCAGCACGCGCTCGGTGTTGCGCAGCGCGCGCATCACCAGACGGGTGTCGAGCTCATTCGCCTCCACCAGCGCTTGCTTCACATTGGGATGAACCGGCGCTTCCTTTGTGGCAATGAAGCGGGTGCCCATGTTCATGCCCGCCGCGCCCATCGCGAGTGCTGCGACCAGACTGCGCGCATCCGCCATGCCCCCGGAGGCCACGAACGGGATCTTCAACTCGTCCGCCGCGCGCGGCAGCAGGATCATGTTCGGGATATCGTCCTCGCCGGGATGGCCGCCGCATTCGAAGCCGTCGACGCTGACCGCATCGCAGCCAATCTTCTCGGCCTTCAGCGAATGCCGCACCGAGGTGCATTTGTGGATCACCTTGATGCTGGCAGCCTTCAGCGCCGGCATGTACTGCTCGGGGCTGCGGCCTGCGGTCTCGACAGCCTTGACGCCGCCTTCCTTGATGGCCGCGATATACTCGGGATACGGCGGCGCGGTGAAGCTCGGCAGGAAGGTGAGGTTCACGCCGAACGGCTTGTCGGTCATGTCGCGGCACCGCGCGATTTCCTTTGCCAGCAATTCAGGCGTCTTCTGCGTCAGCCCCGTGATGATGCCGAGTCCACCGGCGTTCGATACCGCCGCGGCGAGTTCGGCGAAGCCGACATAATGCATGCCGCCCTGGATGATCGGATGCTGGATACTGAACAGTTCAGTGATCGCTGTCTTCACGAATCTCTCCTGCGTTTCCGATCAGTGGACGATTTCAAACAGGCCCGCCGCGCCCATGCCGCCACCGATGCACATGGTCACCACGCCGTATTTCGCCTTGCGCCGCCGGCCCTCGATCAGGAGGTGGCCGGTCAGCCGCGCGCCGGTCATGCCGTAGGGATGGCCGATCGCGATCGAGCCACCATTGACGTTCAGCCTGTCTGGATCGATGCCGAGCTTGTCGCGGCAATAGATCACCTGCACCGCGTAGGCTTCATTGAGCTCCCAGAGATCGATGTCGTCAATCCGCAGGTTGTGGCGCTTCAGGAGCCGCGGGATCGCGGCGACCGGGCCGACACCCATCTCGTCCGGCTCGACGCCGGCGGCGACGAAGCCGCGGAAGATGCCGAGCGGCTTCACGCCTTTTTGCGCGGCGATCCTGTCGCTCATGATCACGCAGGCCGAGGCGCCGTCCGAGAGTTGGCTGGCGTTGCCGGCGCTGATCGACCTGCCCTCGAACACCGGCTTGATCTTCGCAAGTCGCTCAGCCGTGGTGTCGGGACGTGGACCTTCGTCCTTGGTCAGCGTCACCTGCTGATAGCTGACCTCTTTGGTATCCTCGTCGAGCACGGCCATTTTGGTCGTGAACGGCACGATCTCGTCATTGAAGCGGCCGCCTTGCAACGCGGCACCGACGCGGCGCTGGCACTCCAGGCTGTATTCATCCTGTTTGTCGCGGCCAATCTTGTAGCGCTCGGCGACGATTTCGGCCGTCTCCAGCATCGACATGTACATCTCCGGCTTCAACGCCATCAATTCATCGTCGACGGCATGGAACCTGTTCATGTGCTCGTTTTGAACCAGGCTGATCGATTCGATGCCGCCACCGATCGCAATCTCGACACCGTCATGCATCACCGAGCGCGCGGCCACCGCGATCGCCTGCAGGCCAGAGGCGCATTGCCGGTCGATGGTGGTACCAGCAACCGTAACCGGCAGGCCGGCGCGGATCGCGCCCTTGCGCGCGACATTCATCACCATGGTGCCCTGCTGCATCGCGCAACCCATCACCACATCCTCGACCTCGCCAGGCGCGATGCCGGCGCGCTTGACCGCCTCGGCCATGACGTGACCGGCCAGGGTCGGGCCGTCGGTGTTGTTAAGCGCGCCGCGATAGGCCTTGCCGACGCCGGTGCGCGCGGTGGATACGATGACTGCTTCGGTTGTCATGCTGGCCTCTCTGCCTTAAGCGGCGGTATCGAGCTGCGCAAAGCGCAGCACGTGGTAGGCGGGATCGCCGAACTGGATGTTGATAGAGGAAATCCGCTTGAAGTAGTGGCCGACATTGAGCTCGTCGGTCATGCCCATGCCGCCATGAAGCTGCACGGCCTGGTCGGCCACGAACTTGCCGGCATAGCCGATCCTGGACTTGGCGCCGGAAGCAAGCCGGGAGAGGCCGGCCTCGGTCGACTCAAGACTAAGGCTCAGATGCTGCATCAAGGACAGCGCCTCCTGATGGGCGATGAACATGTCGACCATCCGGTGCTGCAGCACCTGGAAGCTGCCGATCGTGGTGCCGAACTGCTTTCGCGTCTTGGAATATTCCAGCGTCGCCGCGTTCAATTCACCCATCGCACCGACCGTTTCGGCGCAGAGCGCCCCGATGGCCCGGTCGCGGCAAGATTCGAGCGCACCTACGCCCTCGCCTTCCTTGCCCAAGAGCTGCCCGCGAACCTCGCGCAGGCTGATTTCGGCGGCGCGGCGGCCATCGATCGTCCTGAAGCTTTGCAGATCGAGGTTGGCAGCATGGCGATCGACCACGAACAGGCTGACGCCGCCGCGATCGTGGCGATGGCCCGAGGTGCGGGCGGAGACGATCAGATAGTCCGCCCACGGTGTAGCGATCACCGCTGTCTTCTCGCCGGTGAGGATATAATCGTTGCCGCCCCGACGCGCGGTGGTGGTGACCGTGGCGGGATCGAAGCGCGAGCCTTTTTCTGTCCAGGCCAGCGCCCAGATCTTGGTTCCCGCGACGATGTCAGGGATGAAGGACTGCTTCTGCTGGTCGGACCCTATCTGCTCGATCAGGCCGCCGGCAACGACCACCGTTTCCACGAATGGCTCGACGACGAGATGGCGGCCGAACTCCTGCATGATGATCATCGTCGACAACGGCCCGCCACCGAGCCCACCGACGGCTTCAGTGAACGGTGCAGCAAGCAGACCCAACTCGGCGAAGGCTGCCCATTGCTTACGGCTAAAACCCTCTTCGTTCGCGACGATCTTGCGGCGGGCGTCGAAATCATACTGATCGCGCAGCAGCCGCTGGATGCTGGATCGCAACAATTCCTGCTCTTCCGTGAACTGGATATCCATCCGATCCTCTCGTGCCGCGCGTGCTAGAGACCAAGCACCGCTTTGGCGATGATGTTGCGCTGGATCTCGTTCGACCCGCCATAGATCGAGAGCTTGCGCGAGTTCAGGTATTTTTCCGACGCCGTGTGGCCGTAGTCAGGGCCCGGCATGAAATGGTTGGCGCTGACGGGATGCTCGCGGATCGCGAGCCCATAATTGCCGATCGCGCGATGGGTCAGCTCGGTGATATCCTGGAATATCTCGGTGCCGCGGATCTTGAACAGCGACGCTGCCGGCCCCGGATCGATGCCGCGTGCCATCTGGGCGACGACGCGAAGCTCGGTCGCTTCCAGCGCCAGCACGTCGAGCTCGACACGGGCGATATCCCTGATGAACTCCAGATGTGTCGGATCGTCCTCCGGGATCTCCGCCTTCACGATTGTCTTCAACCGCGCAATGTACCGCGTGGAGCGGCCGATTCCGGCCATGCTGGTGCGCTCATTGCCGAGCAGGAATTTCGCGTAGGTCCAGCCCTTGTTCTCCTCGCCGATCAGGTTCTCGACGGGCACGCGGACGTCCTCGAGGAAGACGTCGTTGACCTCGTGGGAACCGTCGATCGTGATGATCGGTCGCACGGTGACGCCGGGCGATTTCATGTCGATCAGCAGGAACGAGATGCCAGACTGCGGCTTGGCCGCCGGATCGGTCCGGACCAGGCAGAAGATCCAGTCGGCATGCTGCGCCAGCGTGGTCCAGGTCTTGTGACCGTTGACGATGTAATGGTCGCCATCGCGCACCGCCTTGGTACGCACGGTGGCGAGATCGGAACCGGAGCCGGGCTCGGAATAGCCCTGGCACCACCAATCTTCGCCGGACAGGATCCGCGGCAAGAACGTCTTCTTCTGCACGTCGTTGCCAAACGTGTAGATGACGGGGCCGACCATGGTGACGCTGAACGCCAGAGGCGGTAGCGTGCCGGCGCGCGCCGTCTCCTGCTCGAAGATGAAGCGGCGGGTGATCGACCAGCCGGGCCCGCCATAATCCTTCGGCCACAGCGGCGCGATCCAGCCCTTCTTGGCGAGGATGCGATGCCACAGCAGCATCTGCGCCTTGGAGAGGTCGGTCTCCGGATTGGGGACGCGCATCTCCGCCGGATAGTTGCCCTTGATGAAGGCGCGGACCTCGTCGCGAAACGCCGCATCTTCAGGGGACAGCGCGAGCTCCATCGGACCAGCTCCCTACCACTTCTCGCCGAAGGGCCGGATTTCCAACTCGAACGTCCAGGCGCTCTTCGGCTGCTGGTAGAGTTGCCAGTAGGACGAGGCGACCGATGCCGGCGGCATCAGCAAGTCCGGATTGTCGAGCGCATCCGGGCCAAGCGCCTCGATGCGGCGCTGCCGCACCCATTCGGTGTCGACGCCGGAATCAATAATAAGGTGCGCGACATGGATGTTCTTCGGTCCAAGTTCGCGCGCCATCGCCTGCGCCACCGCGCGCAAGCCGAACTTGGCGCTGGCAAACGCCGCATAGCCGCTGCCGCCGCGCAAGGAAGCGGTGGCGCCGGTGAAGAAGATGTTGCCGCCACCGCGCGGCAGCATCAGCCGTGTTGCTTCGCGCCCTGCCAGGAAGCCGGAGTAGCAGGCCATCTCCCAGACCTTGCGGAACACACGCTCCGTGGTCTCGAGGATCGGGAAGTTGACGTTGGCGCCGATGTTGAAGATGCACACTTCAAGCGGCGCGTGCTTGTCGGCGTCGTTGAGGAAGGCGGTGATCTCCTCTTCCTTGCGCGCATCGAGCGAGCGGGCGTGGATTTCACCGCCGGCCGCCTCGATGTCCTTGACCAGCGGCGCGAGCTTGTCGCCGTTGCGGCGGCCGGCAAATACCGTAAAGCCTTCGGAGGCGAACTTCTTGGCGATCTCACCGCCGATGAAATCACCGGCACCAATGACGGCGACCGTCTTGTTTCTCTTCTGCATGGTGTTCTCCGGCCTCTGCTTGAGTGAACGTTCTGCTGACGATGCGTCACTATTGAGTGCGCAACGACTCCGCCAGCTTGTGCTTCAGGAGCTTGCCCGTCGATGTCGCGGGCAGAGCGTCCATGAGGATAATCTCTGACGGACGCTTGTACGAGGTGAGTTGTGGGGCAACATGGGCCATCAGGTCCTGCGCGGTCGCGGTCGAACCCTTGATCAGCTGCACAAAGGCCACAACCTCTTCATTGCCCACAACCTGCCGCCCGACCACGGCACACTGGACCACCGCGTCATGCGTGCTCAGCACCGCCTCGATCTCGGCGGGATAGACATTGAATCCGGAGCGGATAATCATTTCCTTGGTCCGCCCGACGATATAGAGGGCGTCATCCTCGAAACGGGCCAGATCGCCGGTGTTGAACCATCCGTCGGGATCGATCACCTTCGCGGTCAAGTCGGGCGCGCGGTAATAGCCGAGCATCACGTTCGGGCCACGAACATGAAGCTCGCCAACCTCGCCGTCACCAACCGGTTTGCCGTCGTGGCCGACCAGCTTAGCTTCAAGACCCGGCATGACCGACCCGACCGCATGATCGGCTCTCGGCGCGTCGGGCCGGACCCCGGAGATTCCCGGCGAACATTCGGTGATGCCATAGCCATTGAGCAGCGGCAGGCCGAGCTCCTCCTCGACCCGCGACTTGAGTTCGAGGTCGAGCGGCGCGCCGGCCACCGAGATGACACGAAGCCTGCCGCGATCGAACTTCGGCAGGCCGGCGTTGCGCCGGTATTCGAGCAGGCGCTGATAGGTCGCGGGCACCCCATTGAGAATGGTGATGCCCTCGTCCGCCATCGCCTTTACGAGAGCGGCCGGATCATATTTCGCGACCAGGCGCACGGTGGCACCGACCATCAGCGTCATCGTGAGCAGCGAGATGCCGACAATGTGCGAGACCGGCAACACGCAATACTGCACATCATCCGGGGTCATCTTGCGAAACTCGGCAGTCCCCCGAGCGCTGAACAACAGATTGCGGTGGGTCAGCATCACGCCTTTCGGCGTCCCCGTGGTGCCCGACGTATAGATGAGAACGACGACTTGTTTGGCGCTGTCCGCCTCGACCGGCTCCGCCAAAGTATCCTCGTTCAGTGCGGTGACGCCGATGCCGTGGAGCGGCCCGACATCCTGCACGGTCGCGCCATAGCGGGCGGTATGAGCGGCTGCCTCCGGCGAGACATCAGCAGTCAGGAACACGCGGCGAGCGCCGCTGTGATCCTTGATCTGATCGACCTCGCGCGGCGACAACCGCGGATTGACCACAATCGCCCAGACGTCCAGCCGGCTTGCCGCCAGCAGCAGACAAGCGAGCGGAATGGAGTTCTCGCTCACGATCACCATGCGATCCCCGGCGCGGATACTCAACGCTTGGAGCACCTCGGCAACGCGGCCGACCGTTCGATCGAGCTCGCGATAGGTCAGGCTCGTCTTGTCGTCGATCAGCGCCAGATGATCCGGCGTCGCCTCGACATGCCGATCCATCACCTCGTGGAGGCGGCCCGGTAAGCCTTCAACACTTCCTTCGGTCACCTGCGTCGACGCCTGCACTGAAACCTCCCTGTGGCAGCCCTTAGGGCTTGATTATTTCTTGAGAATTTCCCGGTCAGGCAATCATGCGCCGCCCGGCAGCCAGCTGAGCGACGATCTCTTCCTCGACCTCACGCACGCGGTCTTTGCCGAAGAATATCTCATCGCCGACATAGAACGTCGGCGATCCGAACGAGCCTCGGGACACCGCATTGCCTGTGTTCTCGATCAGCTTCTTCTTCACCTCATCCTGCTGCGCGCGGGCGATGATGCGATCGATATCGAGTCCGGAGGACAGGAACGCATCGCGAAATACCTGCGAATCGTCCATCTTCTTCGGCTCGACCCACATATGATGATAGGCGGCACGGAAATAGGGTTCGAACAGCCCCTCGAATTGAGCAGCGACAACGCCCCGCATCAGCGTCAGCGTGTTGACCGGAAAGAACGGGTTCGATTTGAATTTCGTGATGTTGTGGCGGCGCAGGAAGCGCTCGGTCTCGAGCGCGTTGTATTCGGGCTTGTTCCTGATCCCGTGCAGGGATTCGGCGGGTGAAAGATTACCGGTCGCCTTGTAGACGCCGCCTAGCAGCACCGGAACGTAATCGAACTTGACGCCGGTGCGCTGTTCGATCTCCGGCAACACGAGTTCGGCGAGATAGGCGTTGGGACTCCCGAAATCGAAGTGAAATTCGACCTTGAGCGGAGCAACCATGGAACGCCCTCCCCTTCGATTGTCGGCGGCCGTTTACCGCCGGGTTGATCGTCGCCGACGACCATAAGTTCTATTTTAGTACTGTCAATATGATAATTATCATGCAATAGCTTTGCTAATGCCATCCTGTTGAAATATTGTTAGTTCTGATTTAGAATTAAGTCCGTATTTTCGTCGCAGACCGCTGGAGACGTTGATGAAATGGGATGCTCTCGAGGAGGAGCCGTGCTCGGTGGCCCGCACCGTCGCGGTGATTGGTGACCGCTGGAGCCTCTTGATCCTGCGCGAATGCTTCCTTCGCATTCGCAGATTCGACGAATTCCAGGCGTCGCTTGGAATCACCCGCCATCTGCTTGCCGATCGGCTCAAGAAGCTGGTGCGCTTCGGCGTGCTGCGCAAGATTCCCTATCAGGAAGCGCCGAAGCGCTACGAATATATCCTGACGCAGAAGGGCCTCGATCTTTATCCGATCATCATGTCGATTGTGCACTGGGGCAACATCCACATGGTCGACTCGCGTGGCCGGCCGATGCTGCATGAGCACAAGAACTGCAAGAAGATGTTCGACCCCGTCATGGTCTGTTCGGAATGCGGTGAGCCGTTGTCGGCCAAGGCTGTCCACGTACATCGGGGCCCCGGCGCGCGACAATCCTCGCCGGTGCATGCGAGGGCGCAAGCGCGCGCCAAGTGATTCGGGTGCCGATAGGCCAAACGTCGGGATAACCGGACGACAAATCAGGCGGCGCGGATCGCCTGTCCTGACGCACGGTCGAACAGATGCGCGCGCTCCAGATCGAGACTCACGTCAAAGGGCAGATCCGGTTGCGCAGCAACGCCGACCGGCATCTGCGCGGTGAACGGAAACGCCCCGACGCTGCCGATCACCAGCGTGTGCGGCCCGAGCGGCTCGACGTCCTTCACGATCATGCGGATGGAGCTGCCCGCAGGCGCCCCCTGGTGCAGGACATGATCCGGCCGCACACCAAGCACCGCCGGTTTGCCGACGCTGCCGGCATAGATGGCCTCGCGGGATTTCGGCAACGTCAACGCCGCGCCCGACGGTTCCGTGAAGACCAGCGCGCCGTCGCGAGCGGCAATCTCGCCATGGATGAAATTCATGCTGGGCGCGCCGATGAAGCCCGCGACAAAGAGATTGCTGGGCTTCTCGTAGATCGTGATCGGATCGGCCGCCTGCTCGATCCGGCCGCGGTTCATCACCACGACGCGGTCGGCCATGGTCATGGCCTCGACCTGATCGTGCGTCACATAGACGATCGTCTTGGCGAGCCGACGATGCAACGCCTTGATCTCGGTACGCATCTCGATCCGGAGCTTGGCATCGAGATTGGACAGCGGCTCGTCGAACAGGAAAACATCAGGACTGCGCACGATGGCACGGCCGATCGCCACCCGCTGGCGCTGACCGCCCGACAGCTGCTTGGGGCGGCGGTCGAGATATGGCTCGAGGTCGAGAATCTTTGCCACGTCTTTGACGGCTTTCTCGATCGTGGCGCGCGATTCACCCCGCACCTTCATGCCATAGCCGATGTTTTCGCCGACCGTCATATGCGGATAAAGCGCGTAGTTCTGGAACACCATCGCGCAATTGCGCAGGCCCGGACGCAGCTGCGTCACGTCGCGGTCGCCGATCCGGATCGTGCCGCTGCTGACGCTCTCCAATCCCGCGATCATCCGCAATGTCGTCGTCTTGCCGCAGCCGGACGGGCCGACAAGCACGACGAACTCCTCGTCGGCCACGTTGAGATCGAGCCCCTCGATGATCTTGTAAGGCCCGTATGCCTTGCTGACGTTCTCGATCTCGACGTGCGCCATAAAATTCCGTTCCGTCCCTGGCCAGAGGCCATCAAGCACCGGATGACGCTCACGCGTCATCCGGTGAGTGTCGTTAGTATGCTAGTTCTTGGGCGGCAGGCCCATTGCCGCACGATAGGCGGCAAGCTGCTTGGCACGGCCGAACTCGTCGGTCAGCCGGTTCCACTCCTTCGCCACCGCATCGAGCGCCGCTTGCGGCGTGGTCTGGCCGGCAACCGCCTTGCCGAGCTCGATCTCCACGACCTCGGTGTAGGAGAAATAGCCGGGCAGACGCATGTCGAGCGCGACGTTCTTGGCATTGATGGAGTCGGCCTGTGCGCCAAGATATTCCTTGGCCTCCTCAGGCGTGAAGATCTTGCTCCACAGTTGCAGATTGGCGGTGTGCGATTTGCGGTAGGGATTGACGCCGCTGCCACCGGTGATCGCCGCCTGGCCTGATACCTCCGGGCCAGTCAGCGTCTTGACGAAGTCCCAGGCCGCCTGCTGGTTCTTGCCGGCTTTCGGCACCGCGACCTGCCAGCCACCGAACGCCATGAACGGGCCCGGCAGGACGGACGGGAATTTGTCCCATGTCTTGGTCTTTGCATTCCAGATCGCATCCGAACCGGGGAGCATCGCCGAGCCGACCTTGCCCGAGATCTTCGACTGCTTGGGATCGGCCGCGATGACACCGGTATCGCCCCAGCCGATCGACTCCGCGACCTGGCCGCCGGCCACCGCCGCGTTCACCTCGCCGAACGAGAAGTTCAACGCATTGGGCGGACCGAGCTTCGACGCCCGAATGTATTCCTCCAGTCCCTTCACCCAGCCCGGATTGTTGATCTGGGCGTCCATCGTCTCGGGGTCGAAGAACATCGCGCCCGGATAGTTCGGGTTGTTGGTATAGGCCGCTGCATGACTGAAGAAGAACCAGAACTGCTGGCCGCCGCGGCGGAAGGCTTCCGCCGTTCCCCACAGTCCCTTGTCCGGACGCTGGAAGAACTCCGCGATGTCGAGATACTGCTTCCAGGTCTTCGGCGGCGCGAGGTCGTAGCCATATTTGGCCTTGAAGGCGTCCTTCTCCTTGGGATCGCTGAACAGGTCCATGCGGTAGGTGTAGGTGTGGACGTCGCCGTCCATCGACTGCGAATAGATCTTGCCCTCCCAGACCATCAGGCGCTCGCGATAGGCGGGCTCGATATCGTCCCAATCCTTGCCGGACTGCATCTCCTTCGGCATTTCGCTGAGATAGGGTACGAAATCCGGCAGCCAAGCCGGCGCGAAGCTGACCAGATCGAACGTCGCATCGGACTGCGTGAGCGACGTCGCGATCTTCGGATAGAGCTCCGACCACGGAAACTCGACGACGTTGACCTTGCCGCAGGTCTTCTTCGTCCATTCGTCCGCACCGAGCTTGAGCGCGGATGCGATATAGGGCCCGGTCTGCGACGCCACCGTGAGCGTGACGCCGGTATAGTCCGGACTGCAGGCAGCGTTGACCTGGCTCGCGGCACAGGCC
Organism: Bradyrhizobium sp. LTSPM299; assembly: GCF_000938235.1. Classification (NCBI taxonomy): domain Bacteria; kingdom Pseudomonadati; phylum Pseudomonadota; class Alphaproteobacteria; order Hyphomicrobiales; family Nitrobacteraceae; genus Bradyrhizobium; species Bradyrhizobium sp. LTSPM299. The sequence goes on along the minus strand of NZ_JYMU01000059.1, from coordinate 76,225 downwards.
GTCGCGAGTGAGGTGGCAAGCATCAGGAACGTTCGTCGCAGCATGGTCTAGTCCTCCCTTTCAACGTTTTCTTACTTGATGGCTCCGAGCAGCAGGCCTGACCGCATCATCCGGCTGAGCAGGCCTGCCATGATCATCATGGGAACGATGGCAACGAGGGCCGCGGCCGAAATCGCCCACCATTCGTCACCGCGCTGGCTGTTCTGTCCCGCCACCAGAATGGGAAGCGTCTGCCACCTGGAATTGGTCAGGAACAGCGCAAACAGAAACTCATTCCAGACAAAGGCCAGCGTGATCATGAAGGTCGCCAACAGGCCGTTCATCGACATCGGCACCACGATGCCGAGGAAGATGCGCCAGCTCGGCACGTTGTCGACCATCGCCGCCTCTTCGACCTCGATCGGCACGGCCTCGAAGAAATCCCGCATCAGCCAGACCACGATCGGCAGCGAGAACGCGACGTAGCACAGCGTCAGGCCGACAAAGCTGTCGATCAGCTGGAAACCGAGGCGGCCGATCTCGCTGTAGAGCAGATACAGCGCAAAGGCCGTGACGATCGGCGGGAACATGCGCTGGCTGACGAACCAGAACAGGATGTCCTCATTGCCGAGGATCGGCCCCGGCAATGGCAGACGATTGGCGAGGATCGCAGCCGCGAGCGCGACGGGGAACGCGAGCAGCAGCGCCTGCGGCCGGGTAAATCCGAGCGTGACGTTGAAAAGCAGGTAGCCACCGAGTGCAAGCAGGAAGAAGGCGAGGCCCGCCCCCAGGCGCACCCTGAATTCGAAGCGCACCAGCGCATAGGCGGCCATTGCACCGATCGCGGTCGCGATGGCCGCCGCCGACAGCCCCACGATGGTTGAGTTCAGGAACGTGTGGAAGAATGCGCCGCGGATCCCCTGATAGAGATCGATGAAGGGCTGCAAGGTCGGCGTGAAGTCGATGAACGGCAGATAGGTCGGGCCGCCGACGACGCCTGGCGGCGTCTTGAACGCCGTCACGATCACCCAATAGAGCGGAAATATGCTGATCAGGCACCAGACGAGACAGGCAGCGGTCACCAGGCGGCGGCCCCAGGGCGACAGTCCGGTCAAGCCGCGGCCGCTCATCGGAGCTTCTCCAGATGCGGTCGCAGCAGCGCCAGATAAGTCACGCCGATAATCGTGATCGCAATCAGGAACAGAAAGCTGAGCGCCGATGTGTAGCCGAGATTGAACTTCTTGAAGCCCTCCTGATAGGCGAACAACGTCAGGGTCTCCGTGTCCACACCCGGTCCGCCGCCCGTCATCACGAAGACGGTGTCCATGATCTTGTAGCTCTCGATCAGCCGGATGAAGACGACCGCAGCCGAGATCGGCAGCAGCATCGGAAACGTGATCCCCCAGAATTGCTGCCACGCGCTGGCATTCTCGAGCTCCGCCGCCTCGTAGACATCTTCGGGCAGCGTCTGCAGGCCGGCGAGCATCATCAGAACCACGAACGGCGTCCATTGCCAGATTTCGACCGCGATGATGCAGCCGAGCGCCCAATGGCCATTGGTGAGGAACGGCAGGTTGACCAGACCGAACTTCCCCAGAAGCTGGTTGAGCGGTCCCATGGTCGGGTTGAAGATCATGCGCGCCACGAGTGCAACAGCGACCGGCGCAAGCAGCATCGGCAACAGCAAGGCGACGCGAAACAGCCGCTCGCCCGGCACCCGCGCGTTCAGCGCCAGGGCCACCGCGAATCCGATGGCGTATTGCAGCCCGACAGCGATGAAGGCGATCAGCGTCGTCGTGTAGATCGCATTCCAGAAGCGCGGCTCCTGCAGCAGCGATACGTAATTGCCGAACCAGACGACCCGGGGTGGGATCGGGGGAATCAGGCGATAGCTGAGGAAGCTTGTGGTCAACGAATAGATCAGCGGAAAGATCGAGATCGCCAGCACGACGAGCACCGCCGGCCAGATAAAGACATGCTTGATCGGATCATTCCGCATCATGGAGCGGATTGCTCCCTCAAGAGCGCCTCGATCTCCGCGCGACGCGGCATGGAAGGGGCGGTCCCGGGCCGCGTCACCGAAATCCCCGCCGTCGCCGAACCGAAGCGCGCTGCCTCGAGCGGGTCCGAGCCGTCGGCCAGCGCCGCCGCGAAGCCGCCGACGAATGCATCGCCCGCACCTGTGGTTTCGACCACCTTGCCGGCGGCAAACGGCGGCACATGCAGCGAGCGATCCCGCGTATGGAACAGCGCCCCGCGCTCGCCGAGCGTGATCAGCGCCGTCCCGGCCCCCTTGGCTAATAGCGCGTCGCCGGCGCGGCGGGCGCCCGCAAGATCGCTCACGGCGATCCCGGTCAACGCCTCGGCCTCGGTCTCATTCGGGACGACATAGTCGCAGAGCGCAAACAGGCCAGAATCGAACTTGATCGCCGGCGCAGGGTTGAACACCGTGATGCTTCCAGCGGCGCGCGCGATCTCGAGCCCTCGCATCGCGGCATCGACCGGCTGCTCGAGCTGGGTCACGAACACGCGGCTGGTGCGAATGGCGTCCGCCGCTGCGTCGATGTCAGCCGGGCTGATACCTCCGGCTGCCCCAGGCACCACAATGATCGCGTTGTCACCCCGCGTCTCGTGAACATAGATGAACGCCGCACCGGTCGGCGCCTCCGTGGTCCTGGCGACGCGCGGCCGGATCCCCTCGGCTTCCCAAGTCTTGATCGCGAGTTCGCCAAAGGCATCGCTGCCGATCCGGGAGATGAAGATCACGCTGGCACCCGCGCGCGCGGCGGCCACGGCCTGGTTCGATCCCTTGCCGCCGGGACCCATCGCGAATCCGGAGCCTGCGATCGTCTCGCCGATCGCAGGCATTTTGCCGGCGCGGAAGGCGAGATCGACGACGAAGACGCCAAGAACGGCGACGCCACTCTTGCTCATGGCCGTCACTCTCCGTCCGGCGCGATGACGCCCTTGGAGAACAGGAAGCAGCCGTAGAAGCGGCGCTCGCCGGTCGCGATCACGCAATAGGCCGTCTTGGCTTTTTCATAGAAGGCGTGGCGTTCGACGCCGACCAGCGGCCAGGAACGTCCCTCCGCGCGATCGATCGCGGTTTGCACCTCGCGCTGCACCGGCGGCACTTCCTGCGGCTGGCCGACGATCTCCATGCGAATAGCCGCATCGTCGATAAACGTATCGAGCGGCATGACCGAGAGAATGGCCTCAATCGCCTTTGCGGTGCTGACATTGTCGATGCGCAGCAACCGGCCAAGCACCGTCTGGCGCGCGATCGAGTCGGCCGGAAAATTGGTATCGCAGACCACCAAGCGATCCCCGTGCCCCATCGCCCGCAAGGCATAGAGCACGTCGGCATTGAGCAGTGGGTTGATGCTCTTGAGCATGTTGCGTCCCTCCCTTGTCTTCAAAATTGCCCGGACTCTGACGGTCCGGATCCCTATCCGTATCACCCCAAGATGACGGCTCTAGTCTCCATAGGGGATCCAGATGTTCTTCACCTGCACGGCATGGCGGAGCAGGATCGGGCCTTCACATGCAGACTTGTCGTACCAATCCAGTAGCAGGCCATGATCGACCAGTGTGCGCTTGAGATTGCCTGTCGACAGCCGTTCCGCGACCGCTGAAGCCTCCTGCGAGCCGAAAGCCCAGAGTGCGTCGACGTCGTCATGCTCGGCAAGGACCTTCACAAGATCGTCGCGGCCGCCGGTGACGATATTGACGACGCCTGCCGGCACGTCCGACGTCTCCAGCACCTGGTAGAAATCGGTCGCAGCGAGCGGGTGCTTCTCGCTCGGTACGGCCACCACCCGGTTGCCCATCGCAATCAAAGGTGCGACCAGGCTGACGAAGCCAAGCAGCGGCGCCTCGTCGGGACAGGCAACACCGACCACACCGATCGGCTCATGCATCGCAAGCGCGACGCCGCGCAATGGTGGCGCATGGATGGTCCCCTCGAATTTGTCGGCCCAGGCCCCATAGCTGAACAGCCGTTCGATACTCGCATCGACCTCCGCGCGTGCCTTGGCACCCGAGACGCCCGTCATCTCGGCGATGCGCCCAGCGAACTCGTCACCACGCGCGGAGAGATTCTCGGCAAGATAATAGAGGATTTGGGCGCGATTATGCGCCGTCGCCCGCGCCCATCCTTCGGCGGAGCGCGCGGCGGCCACGGCATTGCGGATGTCCTTGCGGTTGCCCTCGCCGGCCTCGCCGAGGTGCCGGCCCTTTGGCGACAGCACGGCGCGCGAATAATTGCCGTCGGGGCGAACCTGCTTGCCACCGACGAACAGTTTTGCTGTCCGGTCGATTGGCGGCACGCCGAATCCGCTATTGTTGGCGACTGGGGCTGGCGGCGGCGAAGCCTTCGCGCGCGCCTTGCGCCCGCTCCATGCCTTGGGTTTCAGGTATTCGTACATGCCTTCACGGCCGCCCTCGCGGCCGAACCCGGACTCGCGATAGCCGCCAAAGCCGACACTGGCGTCGAACAGATTGGTCGCGTTGATCCAGACCACACCGGCCAGCAGTTTCGGCGCGATATCCAGCGCAAGCCCGATCGTCTCGCTCCACACGCTGGCGGCGAGCCCATAACGTGTATTATTGGCGAGCATCACGGCCTCGTCAGGCGTGCGGAAGGTCATCGCCACCGCCACGGGGCCGAAGATCTCCTCGATCGCCACCGTCGACGACGGATGCACGTTCCAGAGCAGGGTCGGCGGATAGAAGCACCCCTCCGTCGGGATCGCGCCGGGCGCCTGGTATTTCTCGGCGCCCTCCTTCACTCCGATTTCGACCAGCGCCTTGATCCGTTCGAGCTGGACCGGTGCAACCACCGCACCCATGTCGATCGCCTTGTCGAGCGGCGGGCCGACGCGCAGCGTTTCCATGCGGCGGATCAGGCGCCTGCGGAAGGTTTCCGCGATCCCCTCCTGAAGCAGCAGGCGCGAGCCGGCGCAGCAAACCTGGCCTTGATTGAACCAGATGGCATCGACCACGCCTTCCACGGCACCGTCGATGTCGGCATCGTCGAACACGATGAACGGCGATTTGCCGCCGAGCTCGAGCGTCAGCGACTTGCCGGTGCCTGCGGTCGACTGCCGGATCAGCCGCCCGACCTCCGTCGATCCCGTGAAGGCGATCTTGTCGACGCCTTGATTCTCAACCAGCAGCGCCCCGGTCGTACCATCGCCCGTGAGCACATTCAACACGCCCGGCGGCAAACCTGCCTCCGTGGCAAGCTCGGCGAACAGCAACGCGGTGAGCGAGGTGTATTCGGCCGGCTTCAGCACCACCGTATTGCCTGCGGCCAGTGCGGGCGCGATCTTCCATGCCAGCATCAGCAGTGGGAAATTCCAGGGGATGATCTGCCCGATGACGCCGATCGGCACCTGATCGGCGAATTCGCGCTCCTGCAATTGCGCCCAGCCGGCGTGATACAGGAAATGCCGCGCGGCCAACGGCACGTCGAGATCGCGGGTCTCGCGGATCGGCTTGCCGTTGTCGATCGCTTCCAGCACCGCAAACAACCGCGCGTGACGCTGCAGCATCCGCGCCAGTGCGTAGAGATGCCGCGCGCGGCCATGACCGCCGAGCTTTGCCCACAGCGGCTGCGCGGTGCGCGCGGCGTTGACCGCCGCCTCCACGTCGGTGGAAGAACCCTGCGCGATCTTCGCCAGCGCCTTGCCGGTCGCAGGCTCGCTTGTCGTGAGGTGCTTACCGGAATGCGGCGCGACGAACTTGCCGCCGATGAAGTGCCCGAACACGGCGCCGTACTGCTTCAGCCAGGCGCGCGCCTCGCCGTCCGCTTCGGGAGCGGGACCGTACTCCATGGTTTCAAAGTAGTGTGCGACGGTCACAGAATCTCATCCCACAGGGTGGCGGTTGAAGGCCGAGTAGCGGCCGGTGACATGATGCTCGAGCTGGCGCTCGATGTCGGCGAGCAGGCTCGAGGCGCCGATCCGGAACAGGCCCGGCTCGAGCCAGTCGCGTCCCAATTCCTCCTTCATCAGGAATTGATAGTTGAGCACGTCCTTGGCCGTCGAGATTCCGCCGGCCGGCTTGAAGCCGATCTGGTAGCCGGTGCGCTCCTGATACACCCTGATCATCCGCAGCATCGCCAGCGTCACCGGCAGCGTCGCATTGACGCCCTCCTTGCCGGTGGAGGTCTTGATGAAGTCGGCACCGGCCATCATGCAGACCATCGATGCCTTGGCGACGTTGCGCAGCGTCTTGAGATCGCCGGTCGCCAGAATCGTTTTCAGATGCGCGTTGCCGCAGGCGGCACGGAAATCCCTGACCTCGGCGTAAAGCGCGCGCCAATCGCCGGTCAGCACATGCTCGCGGGTGATGACGATGTCGATCTCCTGCGCGCCGTCCCTGACGGACGCCTCGATCTCCTTGAGCTTGAGGTCGTGAGGTATCAGGCCCGCCGGAAATCCGGTCGAGACCGCGGCAACCGGAATATCGGATCCATCGAGCGCTTCGACTGCGGTTGCAACGAAGCGGTGATAGACGCAGATCGCACCGGTGTGCAGCCGACGCCCGGCAAAGCCGAGCGCCTCGAGAATGTCAGCGCGTACGGGGGCCTTCGCCTTGGCGCAGAGGCGCTTTACCCGCTCGGTGGTGTCGTCGCCGTTGAGCGTCGTCAGGTCGATGCAAGTGACTGCCTTGAGAAGCCACGCCGCCTGCGCATCCTTCTTGACCGTTCGCCGGCCCGGCAAGCTCGCAACCCGTCGCTCGGCGGCCGACAGATTGATCCTGATCTCGTCGACCCAATCCATCTCGAGCGCGCGACCGCTGTTGCGCGAGACCGGATGGGTGTCGCGGGCAAGAGGCTGCACCGGCACGGCCGATGGATTCGATATCAAGACACTCTGCGTCATCGAAACGCCACCCGTCCTAGCGAATCGACGCGAGCGCCGGATAGACTGAATGTGTCGATTGCAACATGTGATCCTCCCAGCCGGAGTTTGCTGCCTTCCGACGCACGCATCGCAAGGCACCGGGTTGTCTCTTTGGGCCAGATGTTATTATTATAACACAATGCCGTTGATAAACTCACAACATTGTAAGATCATTGTCAACCGGATAAGCAGGCGCGGTGAGCAAAATGGTTGAAACACCGAACGCACGACCAAGCGAGACCCGCGTCCAACGCCTGCAGCGGCTGCGCCGCGCCGTCGAGAGCAGCGGCGCGCTGCACCTGAAGGATGCCGCCGAGCTGCTCAAGGTTTCCGAAATGACGGTGCGGCGTGACCTTGCCGGTCCCGAGGCCGCGCTCGCTTTGCTCGGCGGTTATGTCGTGAACGCGGCGTCGCCAACCGGAATCAAATACGCGTTCGAACAGGAGATCGACCAGCACACCCAGGACAAGCGTCTCGCCTGCCGGTCCGCGGCCGCCTCGATTGGGGAAGGCGATACGATCTTCATCGATTGCGGCACCACGATGCAATCGCTGGCGGACTGTTTGCCCGAGGATATGCCGCTCTCGGTGATCTGCTATTCGATGAACGTGGCGTCGATCGTCACGCGACGACCGGCCACGCAGGTGATGCTGATGGGCGGGCTCTACCATCCGTCATCGCAGTCGTTCTCATCTGACGACGGCCTGTCCTATCTGCGGCGCCTCGGCGTCAACAAGGCCTTCATATCCGCCGGCGGTGTGCACTGGACCCGCGGCGCGAGCTGCTCCAACTTTCACGAGGTTGCGATCAAGCAGGCCGTCATTGCGTCAGCGATGGAGAGCATCCTGGTGGTCGACGCGAGTAAGCTCGGCAGTCTCAAGCCGGCGTTCTTCGGAGATATCGGCGCGTTCTCGCGGATCATCGTCGGCGGCGCGGCGACGTCAGACATGCGCAAGCACTTCCGCAGTCTTCCCGTGGAATACGTCACCAGCGCAACCTGATCCGGACGGGGGCTGGCGCGCCCGGATCAGGCTTGCTGAACAATGCGCGGCCTTGTGAGACCGCGCATCGCAGGCCGAGAGCTCAGTTGCAGGCAGGCTTCGCCTTGTTGCAGGCATCCACCAGCTCGGCCGGCGGCTCCTTCTTGAACACGGTTTTGTAGGACTCCAGCACGTTCGACTGCGTCACCGGCAGCGACTGCACACCGATCCAGCCCGGCGTTTCCTTGCCGAGAAGCGCGTTCATCATCGCCAACGCTTCCGCGACGCCCTGGTCATAGGGACGCTGCGAGCCCGTCGCCTTCAACGGACCGCCCTTGGCGATCTCGATCGCCGATTGCAGCCCGAGATCGACCGTAGTGACGGGGATGTCGATGCCCTGCGCCCGCATCGAGCTCAGCGTGTCCAGCGCCGGCTGATCCCACACCGCGTACAGTCCCTTAATATCGGGATTTCCGGTGAGGAAATCACCCGCGATCTGCGAGACCTTCGGCGGGTCGGTGAAATCGACCTGCTTCATCTTGATATCGGGCCGGTTCTTCGCCATCCACTCGCGCACGCCCTTGGTACGCTCGTTGGTGCTGAAATAGTCGACGCCGAAATTGACCAGGCCGATGGTGCCGCCCTGCGCAACGCAGGACGCAAGGATCTGCGCCGCGATCTGGCCGTTACCCTGACTGTCCGCCGAGACCATCGTCGCATATTCCTCAGGATGCTTCAGGCCGGTCGGGATGCTGTCCATCAGCACCAACTTGATGCCGGCCTTGGCGACCTTCTTGTAGGTCGGCGCAGTCGCGGTGAAATCGACCGGGATCGAGATGATGCCGTCCGGATGCTGCTGGATCGTGTTCTCGATATCGGCGATCTGCTTGTCGACCTGATACTCGGCAGATGCGACGCCCGTCACCGTCACGCCGTACTTCTTCAGCGTATCGGTGATGCCCTGGATCTGCAGCTGGGCCCAGTCGAGGTTGACGGTCTGCATGGAGATGCCGACCTTGAAATGCTTCTCCTTGATCGTGGCGGCATCTGCGTCCGAAAGTGCGACCACCTCCGGCGAGGCGGCCTTTTCGCCATGGGGTCCCTGACCGACAATCGATTTCGGTCCAAGCGTCGCGAGATCGACGCCCTTGACGCAGGTGGCGGGCACCTCGGCACGAGCCGAAGGAAAGATAAAGACCGCTGTCGCCGCAATCAGCGCGGTCAGCGGCAAGGTTTGTCGCAAGAATGGCTTCATTGTTGTTCTCCTCCCATTTTGGTCGCCGATTGACCGAGGCCGGCAACCTTGCCCCTACTGATCTCGATTAGCGTTTGGTGAAAGCGACGGCCGCCACGATGATCGCGCCCTTGATCACGAGCTGCATCGGCGAGCTGACACCGAGCAGCACGAGGCCGTTGTTGAGCGTGCCGATGATCAGGCTGCCGAACAGCGTTCCCAGGATGTAGCCGCGCCCGCCGAACAGGCTGCAGCCGCCGAGGATGACAGCGGCGATGACGTCGAGCTCCATGCCTTGCACGACGTCGGGCCGCGCCGCATGCGAGCGCGCCGACAGCACCAGCGCTGCGAGGCCGGCCAGCGTGCCGGTCAGCACAAAGGCCGCCGTCGTCACCCATTTGGTGTTGATGCCGGAATAAAGCGCTGCGGTCGGATTGCCGCCGACCGCGTAGATCCGCCGGCCGAACACGTTGTAGTGCAGCAGCAGGATGCCGACGATCATGGCCGCAAGCGTCCAGGCGATCGGCACCGGCATGCCCAAGAACGTCCCCTCGCCGAAGATCGCAAAATACGTCTCGTTGGTGATGATCACAGGCTTGGTATTGGTGACCATCATCGCCAGCCCCCGCGCCATGCTCAGCGTGCCCAGCGTCACCAGAAAGGACGGGATCGAGAGCTGCGTGGTCAGGATGCCGTTCAGCAATCCGACTAGCGCGCCGGTGCCGAGCCCGGCCACGGCGCCCACGACCCAGCTGTTGTTGACCTGGCTCATCGCGAGCGCGGCGGCCATGCCCGACAGCGCCAGTGTCGACGCCACCGAAAGATCGATCTGGCGCGCGATGATGACGAAGGTCATGCCGACCGCGATGATCGATACCAGCGTGGTCTGTCGGCCGATGTTCAGAAAATTATCGACCGACAGAAACCACGGCGACGACAGGCTGAACACGACGAGCAGGATCACGAAGGCGATGTAGAGCATATAGGGCCGCTCGCCGCGCAACAGGTTCTGCAGCAGCTTGCGGCGGCGGTCGGATGATGTCGGCGAGGCGACGACATTGGGCGCGGTCAGTTCGGTCATGCTGGCAACTCTTGCAATGCGTCCTTTGCTGCGCTTTGCCCGGACGCCTGGAGCATTTGAAGCAGATGGTGGAGTTCCTCGGCGTCATCGATCTCGCCGCGCACTAGGGTTCTGACGACGCGGCCGTCGACGATCACGGAGATGCGGTCGCAGAGCTCGATCAGTTCGACGAGGTCGGACGAGACGAGGAGGACACCGGTGCCATCGCGGACGGCCTGGCGGATCACGCCGTAGATTTCCTCACGCGCGCCGACGTCGACGCCGACGGTGGGCTCGTCCAGTAGCAGCACACGCGGTCTCGGATCATTCCATTTTCCGAACACGACCTTCTGCTGGTTGCCGCCGGAGAGCGTCGTGACGAGGCTCGACGCGCCCTGCGCCTTCACCGCGAGCTTGCTGATTGCAGTCTCCGCGCGCCTGCTGGCGGCGCCTTGCTGCATCCAGCCCCATCGCGAGAAATAGGGAAGCCGCGACAGCGTGACGTTGCGTTCGATCGAATGGTCCAGCACCAAGCCTTGCACGTGACGATCTTCCGGCACCAGCGCGATGCCCTGATCGATCGCATCAGCCGGGTTCCTCGGCGACCATCGCCGTCCGTCGATTTCGAATGTGCCGCTCTCGACCGATCGGAGGCCGAACACGGTCTCCAAAATCTCGGTGCGCCCGCTTCCGATCAACCCCGCGAGACCGTGGATTTCGCCCTTCAGGACTGACAGCTCGACCGCGTGCAGCCGGTCGTTGGATACGTTCGACAAGGACAGGACCGGCGACGCATCGACCGAGCGCGGAGCCTGCGGCTGGGCCCGAACCGCAGCCGGCGCCAGTCGATCCGATCCGACGATCGCATTTACCAGGCGTTTCATGTCGGTGTCGGCGGTAACGAATGTGCCGGCATTTGCGCCATCACGGAGCACGGTGACACGCTGCGAGATCTCGAACACTTCATTCAGCCGGTGAGTCACATAGATCACACCGACGCCGCGGCGCGTCACCTTGCCGATCGCATCGAATAGAATCCGCACCTCGTCCGACGTCAGCGACGACGTCGGCTCATCGAGGATCAGCAGCCGCACCTCGCCCATCAGCGCCTTTGCGATCTCCGTCATCTGGCGGTAGGCGAAGGGCAATGAGCCCACGGTGGCCTTGATATCGAGGGGAATGCCGAGCTGCGTGAGGAACGCGCCAGCCTGCGCCATCAGCTCGCGCTTTCTGACGAAACCAAAACGGCCGCGCGGCTCGCGGCCGAGCAACAGATTGTCGGCGACGCTCAGCGATTCAACGAGGCTCAAATCCTGGTAGACGACGGCGATCCCCGCCTCGCGCGACTTTGCCGGGCTGTCGAACGCCACCGGTCGGCCCGCGATCTCGATCGTGCCGCTGTCAAAGGCATGCACGCCGCTGAGGATCTTGATCAGCGTGGATTTTCCGGCGCCGTTCTCGCCGAGCAGCGCGTGCACCTCGCCGGCCCGCACCTCGAGGTTCACGTCACGCAGCGCACGCACACCGCCAAAGCGCTTGTTGATGGCGTTGACCATCACAAGCGGCGTCGGCGGCCGGGGCTGTGCTGCAACCGAACCAGACGGCTCCAAATTCTCCTCCCGCCTGCCCCACCGCTGCTACGATGGTGACATTTTGTTATTATCGCAACTTACTGTGTTATAATTCTATCATATTAACCAACCTGTCAATGGGAGATCGCGCCGGAAACCGAGCGTGACGTGCCGAAGGGTGGAGTTGAGGCGCACGAATTCTAGCCGCGCGGCATGAACGGCATCGTCCAGGTGCCGAGGGATGTTGCTGAAGCAGTCTGAAGCGGCGCGGGGCCGATGGTCTCGGAACGGCCGTCGCTAGACGGCGCGATTCTGGGTCGGCGAGCGGCCGCCGCCATCGGCGACGAGAACGGTGCCGGTCACGAAGGACGCCTCATCCGAGACGAGGAACAGACAGCAGGCGGCGATCTCCGCGGGCTCGGCCATCCGGCCGAGCGCGATCCGCCGTTCCACCGCCTGGAATTCCGCATCCGGCGTGGTGCCGTTCTGCTCGGCGAGCAATCGCATTTCATAGGCGCTCATCGGCGTCCGCACCCAACCCGGCGCCACCGCATTGGCACGGATGCCATCGGCGCCATGGGCATAAGCCAGCGAGCGGGTGTAGGCGACGACGGCGGCCTTGCTTGCCGCATAGCTTGCACCATCCGGGCTGGCGTTAAACGCCGCAACGGAGGCGATATTCACGATGGCGCCGCCGCCCTGCCTGAGCAGCGGCAGGGACGCGCGACAGACGCGCATGGTCCCGGTCAGGTTGACATCAAGGGTCTTCGCCCAGACTTCGTCGGTGACCGTCGAGGGTTGATCGGGGATGATCAGACCGGCGGCATTGACGAGGATGTCGAGTTGCGCGCCACACGCCGCAACCGCCTTCGCGATGTCGGCCGACTGGGTCACGTCACCATGGATCGCTTGCCCGCCGGCTTCCGCCGCAGCCGCCTCAAGCTCGGCTTCGCCAAGGCCAAACAGTACGACGCGTGCGCCGTTGCGGGCCAGCAGCAACGCGGTCGCGCGGCCGATTCCGGTCGCAGCTCCGGTGACCAGCGCGGTCTTTCCATCGAGCCGCGACATCTACAGTCCCCATTGCCGTTCGACGGCAAATCCGGTCTCCGGCAGCGTCGAGCCGCCATCCACGACGATGGTTTGCCCGGTGACATATTTGGCCTCGGCGGAGGCGAGATAGAGCATCGCGCAGGCGATATCGTCGGCGCTGCCCATCTGCCCAACCGGAATGAAGCGCTCCAGCTTTGCCTTGGTCTCCGGCGCGCTCATGGTGCCGCGGCCCGGCTTTTCGATAAAGCCGGCCTCGACGCCGTTGACCGTGATGCCGTCGCGCGCCAGTTCAAACGCCGCGCCGCGAATGAACGCATTGACGCCGGCCTTCGCCGCCGAGTAGTGCGCGCCGCCGCCCATCGCAACGCGGGCGGAGACGGACGAGGTCACAAGGATCCGCCCGAAGCCGATAGCGCGCATGTGCGGGATCGCGGCCTGCGCCAGCCAGAAACTCGCATTCAGGTTCAGCGCCAACGTGTCGTCAAGCTTCGCCTCGTCGAGGTCCTCCAGCGACGACCACGGGCAGCCGCCGGCATTGTGCACGACGATGTCGAGCCGGCCGTATTGCCGGGCGATGTCGTCGACCATGACACGAAGACCGTTGCGGTCGAGTTTGTCGAAGGGCACGCAATGCACGGCGAGCCCCTCGACCGCCAGCTCCCGCGCCAGCGCTTCGGCGACATCAAGCGTCCGGTTGGCAATCACCACGGTGGCGCCGGCCTGCGCGAGCCGCGTGACGATGGCGGCGCCGATGCCCCTGCCGCCGCCCGTGACGATGGCTACTCTCCCGGCGAGATCGAACGGAGGTTTTGGCATCAGATCACTCCGGCCCGTCGTATCAAATCGATGAACTGCGCGAAGACGGCGGTGTGTCGTTCCACGTCGCTCGCCGAGGTCGCCGGACACATCAGCAGCATGGTGTGGAACGGCGTCACCAGAATGCCCTCGTTCATGTAGAACGTATGCAGCAGGGTTTCGAGGTCGGGCTGGCGTCCCGCGATCACGTCCGCACCGCTGCGCGGCGGCTCGCGCATGAACATGATCTCGGCCCGCGCGCCGATCTGTGCGACATGCCAGGGCAGATGATTGGCCTCGATCAGTCGGCTGATATCGCTTGCGAGCCGCGTTGCGGTGGCGATCATGCGTTCGTAGTTCGCCGGTGTCAGGACCTTCTCCAGCACCGCACGCATGGTCGCAATCGTCAGCGCGTTCCCTGCGAGCGTGCCGCCAAATCCGAGATGCGCGGATTGTCGCTCGCGCGGATTGACGTGGGGCACGAGCGTCCAGAGCCGCTCGGCGATCTCCGGGCTCAGGCCGAAGATACCCGCAGGAATGCCGCCGGCGATCGCCTTGCCGGCCACGAAGATATCCGGCTCCAGCCCGTTATCCCCAGTGTAACCGCCCGGTCCGCAGGACAGCGTATGCGTCTCGTCGATGATCAGGATTGTGCCGGCGCGGCGGGTCAGGTCGCGCAACGCCTGATGAAAGCAGGAAACAACCGGGATCATGCCGAAATTCGTCATCAGCGGCTCGGCCAACACGCAGGCGACGTCGCCATGCGCCAGCGCCGCTTCGAGCGCGGCCACATCGTTGAACTCGACGACCCGCGAGACCGCATCATGATCGATGCCGTTCGGATGGATCATGTTGCGCAGGCCGACGCGACCGTCGCGGATCTCGACATGCGCCTCCTCGACACCGCCATGATAGCAGCCGGAGAACACCAGCACCTTGCGGCGCCCTGTGATCATCCGCGAAATCCGGATCGCGGCGCGGTTGGCATCAGTCGCCGACGTCGTCAGCGTCCAGTATTTTGGGCCGAAGCGGCGCGAGAGCTCAGCGCCGACCCAGAGACTGTCCTCAGTCGGCAGCATCATCGTCGCGCCGCGCTTGAGCTGGCGCGTTGCGGCCTCCGTCACGGCCTCGGGCGCGTGTCCACACATGCCGCCGGTATCACCGAGGCAGAAATCGATGTAGTCACGGCCGTCGATATCCCGGATATGCGCGCCGCTGGCCTCATCCGCATAAATCGGGAAACCACCGGCCCAGCGCCGCATCCAGTGCGACGGACCGCCATAGAGGAAATGTTGCTTGCCCTCTTGCCAGGCCTCTGCCGAGCGCGGATGCAGCCCTAGAAAGCGCTCCTGCTCGGTCTCGATCAGTCGGTTCAGAACGCCCTGGCGCTCGGCGGTTGCTGTTGTCATAGCGCGATCCAGGTGGTCTTGAGGTCGGTATAGGCATCGAGCGCGTGGAGCGATTTGTCGCGCCCGAAGCCGGATTGCTTGAAGCCGCCGAGCGGCACCGTGATGTCGGCGCCGCCATAGGTGTTGACGTGCACGACGCCGGCATGAAGCGCGCGCACCATGCGATGCGCCGTCGACAGCCGGCTGGTCCACACCGCGGAGGCCAGACCATAAGGCGTCGCATTGGCAAGCACGATCGCGTCCTCCTCGCGCTCGAACCGCGTGACGGCGAGCACGGGACCGAACACCTCCTCGCGCCACAGCTCCATCGACGGCGTGACCTCTGCCATGATCGCCGGCGACATGAAGTTGCCGCCGCTCTCGGTACGAATCTGTTCGCCGCCAACCAGCCGCTGCGCGCCCTGCTCCTCCGCGCGCGCAACAGCGTCCAGATTCTTGCGCAACTGCGCCTGGCTCGAGATCGCGCCGATATCCGAGGTCAGCTCGAGCGGGTCGCCGACGCTGAGCTTCGCAGTGGCTTCAAGCAGCTCGTCCATGAAGCGGTCATAAATCGAGGACTGCACGAGCAGCCGCGAGCCGGCGACGCAGACCTGACCGGAATTGCGGAAGATGCCGTTCGCCGACACTTTTGCCGCCTGCTTGATGTCGGGCACATCGGCAAACACGATGTTGGGCGATTTTCCACCAAGCTCAAGATGGACGCGTTTCAGGTTCGATCGCGCCGAGCATTCCAGCAGCCGCCGGCCGACCGCGCCGGAACCAGTGAAGGCGAGCACGTCGACATCCATGTGAAGGGCAAGCGCCTCGCCGGCCGACGCGCCACGGCCGGTCACGACATTGAGTACGCCGTCCGGCAACCCTGCCTCGCTCGCCAGCTCGGCAAGTCGCAGCAATGTCAGCGACGCCAGTTCCGGCGGCTTCACCACGACAGAGTTTCCGGCGGCGAGCGCCGGACCAATTTTCCACGCCGCGATCATCAGCGGGAAATTCCAGGGCACGATCACGCCGACGACACCGAGCGGCTCGCGATGCACGAGGCCGAGAACATCACCACCGGTCGGCGCGATCTCGCCATAGACCTTGTCGGTCGCCTCGGCGTAGTAGCGGATGGTTCCGGCCGCCGACAGCGGCTCGGCCTTGTAGGCCATGCCGATCTCGGTGCCGTTGTCGCGCACGCCAAGCACCGCGATCTCGAGCGCGTGCTGCTCGATCAGCTCGGCGAACCGCAGCAGCACCTTCTTGCGTTGTGCCGGCGCCGCGCGCGACCAGCTTCCCTGCTCGAACACCCGCCGTGCCCGCGTCGCCGCAAGATCGATATCGGCCGCATCGCCATCGGCGATCGTCGTCAACACCTTGCCGTCGATTGGCGACACGACATCGAGCCGCGCCTCCCCGATCGCTGCCGTTGGCCGGCCGCCGACAAAAAACTGCTGGGCCGGAATGGCTGATGACCTGAACCGATCGATCTGGGCTTGCTGCATGTGAGACAATTGTGGTGGTGGCGGAGCTGACACCGACGGGGTCGCTAACATCCGCAATTTCAGCCAGTTCAAGGCCTTGGCAGCAATCCACCGATAGGTTGATGTCGTCGCGGACGCCGTCCCCATAGCGTGACTCTCACGATGGCCGAACGCTCTCCCTGCTCGGTGCTATCGGTCGTTCGTTCAAATCCTCTCCCAGCCTACCGGCGAGCCCCGACGCGCAATGTCCGAAATCACGCAGCCCCGAATCCTCCTGATCGGAACCGGCGATACCAAGGCCGACGAACTCAATTTCATGAGCGAGTGCATCGCCAAAGCCGGCGGCACGACGATCATGATGGATATCAGCGTGCTCGGCGATCCGCCCTACCAGCCCGCGCATGACAAGCATGCGGTGGCTGCGGCTGCACACACGACGATCGATGTGATCGCATCCAGCGGCGACGAGAATTCGGCGATGTCCCTGATGGCCGTCGGCGCCGCCAATCTCGCGCGCGACCTCGCAGACCGCGACGCCATCGACGGCGTGATCGCGATCGGCGGCACGATGGGAACCGATCTCGCGCTCGATGTTGCGCAGGCGCTGCCGCTCGGCCTGCCGAAGCTGATCGTCTCGACGGTCGCATTCTCGCATCTGATCCCGCCGCACCGTGTCGCGGCCGATCTGATAATGATCCTGTGGGCCGGCGGACTTTACGGCCTCAACGGCACCTGCACGGCGGTGCTGTCGCAGGCCTGCGGTGCGATCGTCGGCGCGGCGAAGAGCGCGATCAGGCCGCGCAAGGAGCGGCCAGTGGTCGCGATCACCTCGCTCGGCAAGAGCTGCCTGCGCTACATGGTCGAGCTCAAGCCGCAGTTGGAGAAGCGCGGCTACGAGGTCGTGGTCTTCCACACCACAGGCATGGGCGGCCGTGCGATGGAATCGATCGCGGCCCAAGGCGGTTTCGCCGCGGTGCTGGATCTCAGCCTGCAGGAGGTCGCCAACCAGCTCACCGGCTCGGTGGTAAATTCCGGTGCCGACCGGTTGGAGAATGCAGGCAGAGCCGGCATTCCGCAGATCGTTGCCCCCGGCGCCATCGACATGATCGACTTTCCGGCGTGGCTGCCGGTGCCGAACGAATTGAGCGACCGTTCCTTCCACGCGCATAACCGCCTGCTGGCATCGGCAACTTCCAAGCCCATCGACCGCCGCCGGATCGCCCGCGCGATCGCCGACAAACTCTCGCGGGCCAGCGCACCAGTCGCTTTCGTGCTGCCCACTGGCGGCATCCAGCAATGGGACCGCGCGGGCGAAGCGCTGCACGATCCCGATGCGCTGGCCGCCTTTGTCGACGCGATGCGGTCGGCGATCGCGCCGCCGGTCGAGCTGCACGAGATCAAGGACCACATCAACAGCACGCTCTTCAACGAGACAGTGCTCGGCATCTTCGACCGCTGGGTCGAGGCTGGTATCGTGCCGGCTGGCCGGATCACGGTTGCGGCGTGAGCACATCGATGGCCCAGGCACTCGTGCTCGATTTCGGCGGGGTCATCTCGAAAACCTTGTTCGAGACCCACGATCTGACCGAACGCGCGCTCGACCTCGCCCCCCGCACACTGAAATGGCTCGGCCCGTTCGCGCCCGACAGCGACCCGCTCTGGACGTCCATGCAGCGCGGCGAGATTTCCGAGCGCGATTACTGGCTGACGCGGAGCCGCGAGGTCGGCCGCATGCTCGGCGAAGACTGGCGCGACATGGAGACCTTCGTGAAGCGCGCGCGCGGCGCCAATCCTGACACGGTGATCCGTCCCGAGGCGGAACGCGCGATCCGGATCGCGGCCGATGCCGGCGTCAGGCTCGCGATCCTCTCAAACGAGCTCGATTTGTTTTACGGCGCGGATTTCCGCGCCCGCCTTCCGGTGCTCGCGCGCTTTGAGACGATCGTGGACGCGACCCATACCGGAATCCTGAAGCCCGATCCGCGCGCCTATCAGAGCGTGTTCGACGCGCTGTCGTTGGAGCCGCAGGATTGTGTCTTCGTCGATGACCAGCGCCGCAACATTGCGGGCGCGGTCGCATGCGACATGCGGACGGTGCTGTTCGACGTGCGGACGCCCGCCGCGTCGTACCGCGAGGCCTTGCACCATTTCGGACTGCAATTCGACTGAGCCGATAGAGAACCATCATGCGCGACAGAAATTTCCTGATCGAGAACAATGCCAAGCCGATCTGGCATCCGATGGCCCATCCCGCCGAGATGCGGGCGCAGCCGCCGCGGATCGTGATGAAGGGCGAAGGCGTCCACGTCACCGATATCGACGGCAACACCGTGATCGATGCGGTCGGCGGCCTCTGGAACGTCAATCTCGGCTATAGCTGCGATCCCATCAAGAAGGCGATCGCGGACCAGCTCAGCGCATTACCCTATTATTCCAGCTTTCGCGGCACCTCGACCGGCCCGTCGATCGAGCTCGCCTATGAGCTCACCGAATGGTTCAAGCCGGAAGGCATGGTCCGCGCCTTCTTCACCTCGGGTGGTTCCGACTCGGTCGAGACCGCGCTGCGGCTCGCGCGGCAATACTGGAAGATCAAGGGCCAGGCCGACCGCACCAAATTCCTGTCGCTGAAGAAGGGTTATCACGGCACCCATTTCGGCGGCGCCTCGGTCAATGGCAACGCCAACTTTCGTCGCAACTACGAGCCGCTGCTGCCGGGCGTGTTCCACATCCCCGCGCCCTCGACCTACCGCAATCCCTTCAACGAGACCGATGCTACAAAACTCGCGCAGCTCTGCGCGGCGGCGATGGAGGACGAGATCGCGTTCCAGGGCGGTGACACCATCGCCGCCTTCATCATGGAGCCGGTGCTGGGCGCCGGCGGCGTGATCGTGCCGCCGGACAATTTCATGAGACTGGCGCGCGAGATCTGCGACCGCCACGGCATCCTGATGATAGCGGACGAGGTCGTGACCGGGTTTGGCCGCACCGGCGCATGGTCGGGCTCGCGTCTCTGGGGCGTGAAGCCCGACATGATGACGATGGCGAAAGCAATCACCTCAGGCTATTTCCCGCTCGGCGCGACGCTGATCGGTGAATCCGTTGCGGAATCTTTTGAGACCGACACGACGTCCTTCGGGTCGATCGGCCATGGCTACACTTATTCGGGGCATCCGGTCGGCTGTGCCGCGGGCCTGGCGGCGCTGGCCGAGACGCGCCGTCTCAAGCTCGACGAAAACGCCGCCGCACGCGGCATCGATCTCGCCGGTGCGCTCGAGCAGCTCAAGGCCAGCCATCCGCTGGTCGGCGACGTCAGGAGCAAGGGGCTGATGGCCGCGCTCGAGCTGGTGGCCGATCGCGACAGCAAGAAGCCGGCGGACAAGAAGACGATGGCCAAAGTCGCCGACGCCGCCTACGAGGCCGGCGTGATGCTGCGGGTCTCCGGTAACACCATCATCCTGTCGCCGCCGCTGATCCTCACCGCAGCCGATGTGACCAGGATCGCCGAAGGCATCGATGCCGGCCTCTCAGCGGCCGGCTGAAATCGCGCTCGCACAGGCGATGGCGCGCTCGAACAGCGCCCCATTGGCCTTGTCGCGGTCGAGACAGTCGGCCAGCGACGCCGGCGTCATGGTCTGGTCGGTGCAAAATATCCGCATAAAGTCGGCCGCGAGCGCAATCTTGCGCGGCGCCGGCTGCTTCTCCCAATCCGCAGGGCTCAGATAGAGCAAGGACGTGTCCTCACTGACATCGGGCGAAGCCGTCGCGCCGTGCGCAACCGGCAACGTCGCCAGCAGCGGCAGCAGCGCGCAGGCCACCGCACCGAATCGATACGCGCAGCGGATCATTTCGCGCCCTTGGCATCGACCACCGGCGGCACGTCCAGCGCCGGATTGCGATCGAAGAAGTTGAACGGGCGCAATCGAAAACCGTGCCAAAGGCCCGGCATCACCGGCCAATCCTCGGCGCGCGGCACGTGACGGAAACCGACTGTGTACCACAACACGAGATCGCGATCCTCGATCGACCGCCTAGCGGCGGTCCATCTCAGCAGGCCATCGACCTCGGCATTTTCGTTGGGATAGAGGCCGGCGGCGTATTTCTCGTCTCTCGCGTAGGCCGAGGCCCACAGCGTGTAGGCGCTGAAGCCGGCGCGCAACTGGATCGGATCGTCCTTGGCGAGCAGCGAGACGTCGGAATGGCCGGGCATCAACTGGTAGCTGGTGCGATAACCCTGCTTGTTGGTTTTATCGGTGCTCTCGACCCTGAACTGGGCCGCGTTCAGCGGCATGGTGATCGGCCCTTCGGTCGCGACCGGGCTCGTCTCAATTTGCCAGAGGCTCTTGCGCTGGCCCTCATCGATCCGGCGAACGCTGAAGCGATCCTCGACCAGCCGGTTCGAGGCGCCGTCGACATCCATGTCGATCCGGAACGTCATGTAGTGATCGTGGTTAACCGCCAGCAGCCGCTCGTCGACCAGCGTGCCGTAGGCGGTATCCTGCGCGGCCGTCGGATCGCTCAGGGTCCGACTCGCCACGCCCTTGGTGGCGTCGATCCCGTAAGCGCCGAGTCGCACGTCGATGTTTCCGGCGCGGTCAAACACATAGTCGACGAGGTAGTCGTAATTGCCAACCACCGGCGCCATCCGCACCACCAGCTCATTGTTCGGCCGTACCTCTGACGTGTTGTTGAACAGCTCGCTGTGACGCCAGATCGGATCGCCGGTGGGGCGCTCGAAAATGCACACCGCGCCCTTGGAAGCGGCCGGCATGCCCTTGGTGTCCGAGATCGTCAGATCGAGGTAATGCGCGCCATCCGGGCAATCCTCGCCGGGCCGCAACTCGCTAGACAGCACGCCAAAGCCGTATTCGCCGATGTCCATATAGGCGCGGAACGACCAGGTCAGTGCCGGATCCATGTAGGGCACGAACATCTCGCTCGCCGACATCTGGTAGGCAATGTCGCGCAGCGTGCCATGGTCGTCGTAGCGGATCAGCGACAACACCGCGCCGAGGCGCGGCTCGAGGCGCACATGGAACGACCAATTGTCCCAGTGCACCTGCCCACCCTCCACCTTGACATTGCTGCCTTGCGGCGCCGAGATCTCGATCGGCTTCGGCGGCTTGCGATATTTCCCTGAATCGCCATAGGCGTGTGACGGCGTCGATGGCGGCGGCGGCACCACGCCGAGATCGGTCACCGACAGCACCGATTTGGTCGTAAGGTCCACCTGTGCCATCAGGTTCTCGATCGGTTTTCCCCACAGATTGTTGGCCGCTCCCGACGCGTCGAGGCAGGGAACGTTGAGCAGGCGATGCCCTTGCAACGTCGGATCGGTCACCGGGCCAACCGTCAGCGGCAGGCACACAACATTGCTGAAATCGGTGATGCCTCGCTTGGCCATCGCGGCGATCCAGCGCGAGTCCTGCTTCGGAAGGTCGCCCGCCGATATCAGTTCGTCGATCGTCAGTGCGGCCTGCCTGTCCTTGACCTCGTTCCAGCCAAGCAAGCTGCGTGCGGCGAGATCAATCCGCGCCTCGTAGAGATGCTGATCGCTAAGCAGCGTCGCAACCGCACGCCGCGCGAACGGTTGTCCAGGCTGCCACGCCCGCACCTCGTCCTTGGGGTCCTCGTCCAGCGCCATCGAGACGACGCGCGTCGTGCCATCGAACTTCCCGGCACTACGGAGGATATCCGTGACGGAATTGATTTCGTCCGCAGTCAGCCCATCCATTGGGTGCATTGCCGCCACATGCGGCCACATCCGGTGCTCGGCCCGCGCCGGTAACGGCGCAGCCAGCGCCGCGACGACCAAACCGGTCAACGCCCATCCGCCACGTCGGTATACCAGAGCCATTCCGCCAACTCCTCAAGCTGTTGCCGCGAGCATACAGGCAAAGGTGGCGCCAAGAAGCCCCTCGCCTAGCCCCCGCCTATCCCGCAATCTGCTCCGATGCGCTCGGCAAGACTACGGCTGGACGCGGCGAGGTACGCTGCACGTCGAGCAGGCGGATGCCGAGGCGATCGCGCAGTGCCGGCCAGATGCCCCGCGGAGCCACCATCATGACGATGACCGCGATGACGCCGAGCCCGACCAGGTACCAGCCGCCGGAGAGCCCGAGCGGTCCGGTCATCAGCTCGCGCAGGCCGAAGAAGATGATGACGCCGAGGATCGGACCTTCGAGCGTGCCGATGCCGCCGATGATAACGATGAACATCATGTAGACTGACCAGTTGACGTCGAACGCCGCGAGCGGCGCGATGAAAAGATTGCCCATGAAGCTGAGCGCACCGGCCAGCCCACATCCCGCCGCCGACAGCACGAAGGCGACGAAGCGGTTGCGCCGGACATCGACGCCGACGCTCATCGCGGCCAGATCATTGTCGCGCACGCTCATCAGCCCGAGCCCGAAGCTCGAAATCATCAGTTTGTACAGCGCCGCGATGGTTCCGAGCGTCAAGGCGCCGGCCAGCCAGAACATGGTCGTTTCGAACCAGTCGAAATCGATCAGCTTGCCGGTTGGCAGCGGCAACCCCGACGTGCCACCGACGGCCTGCGACTTCATCGTGAACGCGCCAATGATCTCGGCGAACACCCACATCGCGATCGAGAAATAGGCCTCGCGCAGCCGGAACAGCGGAACCGCGATGATGGCGGCGACGACAGCGGCAACGACCGGCGCCACCGGCAGCACCCAGATCGGGGTGACCTCGAGCCAGCCCGAGGTCAGGAACAGCGCATAGGCGCCGAATGCGATGAAGACCTGGTGGCCGAGCGAGACCAGGCCGGCATAGCCCGCCAGCAAATTCCACATCTGCGCCATCGTGAGCAGCAGCAGGCATTCCGTCGCGAGCCGCAAAATGCCCTCGTTCAGCACGAAGGGGGCGCCGGCTATCACGGCTGCCAGAACCAGGCCGGATGCTGCGAGGATCGTCCGTGTCGGCATCGGCGTCATACCTTGCTCGACACCAGACCGGACGGCCTGATCAGCAACATGATGAAGAACAGCAAATGCGCATAGAGCAATCCGGCATTGGGATCGATCTTCAGCCCGATCAGCTGAGCCATGCCGAGCGCAATGCCGCCGAGCAGCGCGCCCCAGAACGAGCCGAGGCCGCCGAGCACGACGACCTCGAACGCGATCAACAGCCGCTCCGCACCTGAGAACGGCGTGAAGCTCGACCGCACTGCCAGCAGCACGCCGCCGATCGCACCGAGCGCGAGCGACAGGCCCATGACATAATTGTAGACCCGGTCGGGCTTGACCCCGGACAGCCGGACGATGTCGCGTCGGTCGGCGGTCGCCCGCACGATCCGTCCGAATTCGGTATGACGCAAGATGAGCTGCAGCGCCATGAACAGCAGCGCCGCCAGCACCAGCGTGAGCAACGGCATGATGCCGATGTTCAGTCCGGCAATCTCAAGGCTGGCGCGAGAGAGTTCGCCGACCTGAAGGCTGCGCACGTCGGCGCCAAACATTTCGACCATCACATTGCGCAGGATCACCGAGACGCCGAAAGTCAGCAGCAGCGGCGCGAGTGGATCGGGCGACTTGATGACGCGGTTGACGACGACGGCCTGATAGATCCATCCGACCGCAAAGGACAAGGCAATCACCGGGATCATCATCAACAGCGGCGGCACCGACGGAAACAGATTGGCCAGCAATACCGCGCAGAACGCGCTCAGCACCATGAATTCGCCATGCGCGATGTTGACAACGCGCACGACGCCGAACACCAGCGTCAGGCCAATGCCAAGCAGGGCATAGAGCCCGCCCAGCAAGGCTCCGTTGATCAACGTCTCAACCCAGATCATGTCTCACCGGTCCGTGTTGGCTAATTGCCGAAATAGGCATGTGTCAGTTGCTCGGGTTGCATCTCGCGCGCCGGCCCGGTCAGCGAGACCCGACCCTTCAGCAGGCAATACACTCGCTCACATGCGGCGAGCGCACGCTTGACGTCCTGCTCCACCAGCACCACGGCAGTGCCCTCGCCGCGAATATCCGCAAACGAGCGATAGATCTGCTCGACCACGACAGGGGCGAGCCCGAGCGAAATCTCGTCGCATAGCAAAAGGCGCGGATTCGACATCAGGGCGCGGCCGATCGCGGCCATCTGCTGCTGGCCGCCGGAGAGCTGCCCGGGCACCATCCGCCGCCTCTCCCCGAGAATCGGAAACAGGTCGAACACGCGCCGCAACGTCCAGCTTCCGGAGCGCCGGTTGACGGTGCCCATCAGCAGGTTTTCCTCGACGGTCAGCGAGTCGAACAATAGTCGCCCCTCCGGCACCATGATGAGGCCGAGCCGCGACACCTCTTCGGCCGGCATGCGCGAGATGTCGATGCCGTCGAAATGCACCGTCCCCGACCGCTCCTCGTTCAACCCGACGAGCGCCTTCAGGAAGGTGGATTTGCCCGCGCCGTTGGCGCCGACCAGCGCCACCGCCTCGCCGTTTCCGACGGTGAAATTCATGTCGAAGACGGCCTGGAGGTCGCCGTAGAAGATCTGCAGGCCAGTTACGTCAAGCAACGCCATCGGCCTTCAATCCCATGTAGATTTCGCGCACCACGGCGCTGTCCATGACATCGGCCGGCGGTCCCTCCAGGACCTTGCGGCCGAAATTGAGCACGAGGATACGATCCGACACCGCCCGTAGCGCGTGCGGAATGTGCTCGATCCAGATGATCGCGTGATCCGTCTTGACCGTCCGGATGATCGCAACCAGGCGTTCGACCTCCGGCTCGGTCAGCCCTGCGGCGATCTCATCGAGCAGAATCAGCGCGGGCTTCGAGGCCAGCGCCTTGGCGAATTCGAGCCGCTTGCGGTCGATCAGTGGCAACGCGCCGGCAAGCTTGTCTGCCTTGGCCTCGAGCCCGGTCCGCTGCAGCACCTCCATGGTCCAGGAGGACGCCGCCTCACCATGCAAGCCCGCGCCGTAGGATGCCGCCACCAGCGCGTTCTCGTAGACCGACAGATGCGGGAACGGCTGCGGGATCTGGAACGCCCGTCCGAGGCCCATGCGGGCACGGCGATGCGGCGGCAGGCTTGATATCTCCTCGCCGTCGAGCATGATCGAACCGCCGTCGGCCGTGACGAGGCCGACGATCAGGTTCAACAGCGAGCTCTTGCCCGCGCCGTTCGGACCGATCACGCCGAGGCACTCTCCGCGCGCCAGATCGAAGCTGACGGCGTCGGCGACGACGATTTCGCCGAAGCGCTTGGACAGTCCGTTGACGCGCAGCAGCGGTGCCATCTCAGCTCAGCTTGGAGAGCAGCGCGAGATCGGCCTGCTTGGGGATGAACGGCGCTGTGCCGTTATGGACGATCAAGAGCTCGTATTTCGACTTGCCTCCCTTGGCCTTGCGCCACTGTCCGCCCGCCAGCGATGTCACCGCGACATTCTTGATCGGCGTCCCCTTGAACTTCACCGGCCCGACCACTGTCTCCATGTCGAGGCCCGCGATGGCGTCGCGCAACGAGTTCTTGTCCTTCGGATCGCTGTTTTGGAGCGCCGCGATCGCGACCTCCCACAGCGCATGAGCATAGCCGATCGGCTGGGTCCATTGCTTGCCCGTGGTCTTCTCCCATTCCGCGGCAAGCTCGGCAGCGCTCTGCCCGGTCAGCGACGATTTGAACGGATAGGCCGGCGTCCACCACACTTCGGTCGACATGCCGTCGCCGCGATCGCCGAGCGCATTCACCGCGCTCGGGAACAGGAACGCCGCCGCGACCGTGCAGATCTGCGGCTTGAAGCCGGCCTGCGCCGCCTGGTTCCACAGCGTCACCCAGTGATTGCCATAGGCAAAGCCGGAGACGATATCGACGCCGTTGCTCTTGAACGACGACACCTGGTTGGTGAAATCGTCGGTCGCGATCTGGAACTTGCCGGCGGAGAGTTCCTGATAACCCGCCTGCGCAATGCCACCGGGCAGCCCGACCTTCGGGTCGGAGAACGCCTGGCCCGCGGGATTGTCGATATAGAATGTGCCGACCTTCTTGTTGGTCTCGACCGACTGCCACATGCCCATGAAGTTCTTCACGACGTCGTCGGCGCCCCAGAAGAAATGGTAGCTGTAGGGGAAACCCTTGTCCGGCGTCGACTTGCGCGGAAACATCCAGCCCTGCCATGGCACCATGGTCGAGATCGAAGGGATGCCGCGGGCGTCGGACAGCTCCTGCACCGGCGCCTGCGCGTCGCCGTCCTCGATCAGGATCAGGTCGCATTTCTCGCGCAGCACCAGCTCGCTCGCGACCACCGACGAGCGATTCGGATCGGACTGATTGTCCTTGAACACGAGCTCGACCTGGTAGGTCTTGCCGCCGATCTTCAGCCCGTCCTTGAGATGGGCCTTGATCCGCTCGTGGATCCAGGTGTCCGGCTCGGCGAATGGTGCGCGAACGCCCGAGAGGCATCCGACCCAGCCGATCTTGACCGTGGTGCCGGCCGCGCGCGCGATGTTGACCAGCGGCACGTTCATCGCGGACGCAAGCCCGGTGGCGCCGGCTGCTTTCAGCAATGTGCGCCGGTTGAGCCGGCTGGAAGGCGTCTCGATGTTCCTGGTCTCAGTCATGTCCCTCTCCCTCAATAACCCTGATGGAATCACCCGGCCGCAGGTCATGCGGCTGATCGCTGGATTGCTGTGCGGCTGACGGCCGCGAATTTGCAGAGCGTGTTTTCGATGATGTCGCGCGGGATGCCGCGCACGATGAAAACGAGCCGCGAGCGGCGGTCCGCGGACGGCCAGCCGGCAAGCGTGATCGGCGGATGGAAGACGTGCTGCACGCCATGCACCACCATTGGCGCGTCAGGCTGCTCCGCGATGTTCACAATTGCCTTGAAGCGCAGCAGGTCCTCGCCCCTGAGTGCCGCGACATACTCGAGCCAGCGCGCGAACGCTTCACCCTGGATCGGCTCATCGATAATCAGGCTGTAGGACGACAACACGCCCGTATCGTGCGCGTGATGGCCGTGGTGATCGCAGTGCTGGTCTTCGCAATGATGATGCGCGTGATCATGGGGCGCGTTCGCGGCCTGCGACGCCGTCTCGAACCAGCGCACGACGTCCGCGGATCGCGCCGCCGGATCGAACAGTCCGGCGTCGAGCACTTTTGCCGGATCGACGGCGCCGTTCCGGACATGGCCGCGAAACGCAATCGGGTTGATCGCGGCCAGCCGCGCATCGAGCCGCGCCAGTGCATCGTCGGAGGCAAGGTCGGTCTTGGTCACCAGCAGCCGGTCGGCGACCGCGATCTGCCTGACCGCCTCCGCGTGCGCATCAAGCGTGTGCGCGCCGTTGACCGCATCGACGGTCGCGACCACGCCATCGATCCGGTAGCGGTCGACAATATCAGGCGCCGTCATCAGCGTGTGCAGCACCGGCACGGGATCGGCGAGGCCCGTGGTTTCGACCAGCACGCGGTGAAACGGCGGAATGGTGCCCGCGGCGCGGCGCGAGGCGAGATTGGCAAGCGTCTCGATCAAATCCTCGCGCACCGAGCAGCAGATACAGCCATTGTCGAGCAGCGCCAGGCGGTCCTCGCTGCTCTCGACCAGCAGATGATCGAGCGCCACTTCGCCGAATTCATTGATGATGGCGACAACGCCGTTGAGCTCCGGCTGGCGCAACAGATGGTTCAGCACCGTGGTCTTGCCGCTGCCGAGGAAGCCGGTGAGAACCGTGACCGGGATATGATCCGCTGCGTCCATCGTTCATCCCCGCTCGTAGACCTTGCGGCCGGCGAAGAAGGTCATCTCGACCCGTGTGTCGGCGAGCTGGTCCGCGGGGATGTCGAAGATCATCTGGTCGAGCACGATCAAATCGGCCGATTTGCCGACCTCGATCGAGCCGACAGTCTGACCGAGCCCGGCAGCGCGCGCAGCATCGATGGTGTAGATGTCGATCACGGTGGCGAGGTCGAGCGCCTGCTCGGCCCACAGCGACTTGCCGGGAAAATCGCCGGTCGGATTTTGCCGCGTCACCATGCCCTCGATGCCCTGCCAAGGATCCGGGATCGGGATCACCGGCCAGTCCGAGCCGCCGGCCATCAGCGCGCCGGCGTCTTTCAGGTCCTTGTTCGGCCAGAAGCGCTGCGCGCGCTCGTCGCCCATCGCAGCCTTGTGCGCCTCGAGGAAAATGGTCGGATACCAGATGATCGGCGACAGATCGGCGGCGACGCCGAGCTCGGCGAAGCGCGGGATGTCGTCGGGCGTGATATAGCTCGCATGCGCGATCTGGTGGACCAGATCGGTCGGGCCGTTGAAGCTGCGGACGACGTCGATCGCGTCAAGCGCCTGCGTCACCGCGGCATCGCCGGCGCAATGGATTTTTGCGGCGAGCCCGAGCTTCTCGCAGCGCCCGAGCCAGCGGATCAAGTCCGGCACCGTCAGCATGGTCGAGCCGCGGAAGCAGCAGCCGCGCACGGGATCGGCCAGATACGGCTCGTGGAACGCCGCGGTCTTGGCGCCGGGGACGCCATCGAGGAACACTTTTACATAATCCGGCTTCACATGGGCGCCGCGATACTGCTCGCGCAGCGCAAACAGCTCCTCGCCAGCCTTGCCGAACATGAAGCCGGGCTCGACCACCGGCATCGCGCAGACCGCCCACGCGGTGAGCTCTCCGCGATCGTCGAGCCCCTTCAGCGCCGCCATGATCGGCTGCATACTGGCAGCGTCGATGAAGGCGGTGACGCCATAGGTGTTCAGTAGCGAGATCGAACGCGCCACCGCCGCGCGGTCCATCTGGGCGGTGTAGTGCCCGGAGGCCGCGAGCGCCCGCTCGACGAGGCCCGATGCGGCCTCGATCATGATCCCGGTCAGTGTGCCGCTCTTGAGGTCGCGGCCAATCTCGCCGTCGGTCGGGTTTGGCGAATCGGCCTGCACACCGGCGAGCAGCAGCGCCGCCGAGCTGGCCCAGCGGTTGTGATAGCTGTCGTCGCGCAGCACCACGGGATGGTCGAGGCTTGCCGCATCGAGCAGCGCGCAGGATTCCGCGGTGTTGAGATCACCGAGCAGATTGTTGCCGAACTGGCCGCCGACAATCCAGGCACCCGGCGCGGCGGCTGAGGCCGCCTTGTGGATGGTTTCCGCAATCTTCGCAATGCTGTCGCTGGACGAGAAGCGCAGCTCGTAGAGATCGGCCTGCCCGCCCATCATGATGTGGTTGTGGATGTCGACGATACCAGGCATCGCCATCCGCCCGCCGAGATCGATCGTGACGGTACCCTCGCCGATCAGCGGCGCGACGTCGCGCTCCTCGCCGACCGCCACGAACCGGCCGGCCTTGACGGCCGCGCTCGCGGCCCAGGGCTGCTGCCGGTTCGACGTATAAATCCGGCCGTTGCGGAAAATCGTATCGGCGAAAGTCTTGTCCATCGGCATCAACGTCCCGCTGGGAGGGCCTCGAAGCGCACCGTCCTTGCGCACGGTGCCGGGCGCACGTCACGGAACCACGGACGAGGCCGGCATATTCAGACAAAGGTTCGGCATGTCGGGTTTACGGGCAATCAACCGTCCGGTGGATGATGCTTCGCCATCGCAACGCGAACGGCAGGCCGCATCTCAAAAGCCCAACGCCGGCCCGTCCTTGCGGTGGTCGGAGGCGCCGAATAGCACGCCGCGGGCGTGATCGATGCGGATCGCCTGGCAGCCGCCGATCGGCTCTTCGGAGGATCGCGCATCGTGTCCCCGCGCGCGCAAATCGTCGCGGATCGCGGATGGAGTCGTCGTCTCCAGCGACAGTACGCCGTCGAACGCAAAGGAGCGTGGCGCCTCGGCCGCAGCCTGGATGTCCATCTTCACATCGAAAATGTTCGACAGCAGATTGGCGTGGCCCGCCGCCTGGTAATGCCCGCCCATCACGCCGAACGACATCACGGTCCTGCCGTCCTTGCGCAACAGGCCCGGGATGATCGTGTGCATCGGGCGCTTGCGCGGCCCGAGCGAATTGACGTGGCCGGGTCGGCTGCGAAAGCTCCAGCCGCGATTGTGCAGCAGCACACCCGATTTCGGCGCATAGATGCCGCTGCCGAATGGATAGAACAGCGAGTTGATCAGCGAGACCGCGTTGAGGTCGCGATCGACCACGGTGACGTAGACGGTGTCGCGACGCTCGATATCGTCCCAGGCTGCGGGCTCCGACGCGCGGCTCATGTCGATCCGCCCACGGATCATCCCGATATAGTCCTCGGCAAGGAACGCAGCGGGATCCACATCGCTGGTCGCGGGATCGCAGAAGAAGGCGTCGCGCGCGCGGTAGGCTGCCTTGGTCGCCTCGGCGAGCAGATGGATGCGGTCGGCCTGCGACAGCGCGCCGACGACGTCGAAGCCGGCCAATGTGCGCAGGATTATCAGAGCGGCGAGGCCCTGCCCGTTCGGCGGACATTCGACCACGTCGTGATCATGATAGCGCGCGGAGATCGGGCGCACATAGTCCGAGGTCTGCGCCGCAAAATCATCCAGTGCGTGCGCGCCGCCCAGGCCGCGGAGGATGCCGACCATCTCGTCGGCTGTCTCGCCCGCGTAAAAGGCGTCGCGGCCGTCCTGCGCAATCCTGCGCAGCGTTACGCCCAGCGCCGGCTGCGTGCGGATGTCGCCGACCGCAGGCGCCACGCTGCCGGGCAAGAATTGCGCCTTGGCATTGGCGTCGATCTCGATCCGTGCGCGGAAGCGGTGCCAATCCTCGGCGACGCGCGGCGTGATGCAAAAGCCCTGCTCGGCGGCCGTGATCGCCGGCCGAAAGATTTCCGCGAGTGATTTGCTGCCGTGATCGGCGGCGAGCCGGCACCAGGCATCGATCGCGCCTGGTACAGTGACCGCTTCGGGCGCAGTCGGCGGAATGTCGCGCCCCCGGCCGCCAGCATATTTGGCCACATCGGTCCCGGCGGGCGTGCGGCCCGAACCGTTCAGCGCGATCGGGTCGCCAGCCTTCGGCGAAACCAACGCAAAGCAGTCGCCGCCGATCCCGGTCATCTGCGGTTCGACGACGCCCTGCACCGCCTCCGCAGCAATGGCGGCGTCGACGGCGTTGCCGCCGGCCTTCAGCATCTCGACCGCGGCGAGCGTCGCCTGCGGATGCGAGGTTGCGGTCATGCCTTTTTCCGCAACCGCCACCGAGCGGCCGATAGCCATGAAATTACGCATGCAGTATCCTTCAATGTCAGCGGCAGCCGCTCGCCAACATTGTCGAAGACGACACCGATTTTTGGGATTCTCGGACTCCTGCAGTGGCGGCGGCAATCAACCAAATGGTGGAAATTCCACCGTGATTGCGAGAAGCGAAAGCGACGAAGCAATCCATCGTCCCGCATACGCGGGCCGATGGATTGCTTCGCTTCGCTCGCAATGACTGGAAAGACCTACCGCCTCAGTGCGGCCGCGACATCAGCGCCACGACGGCAGAGCGCGTCTCGACGCCGAGCTTTTCGAAGATGTGGATCAGGTGCGTCTTCACGGTGGCAAGACCAATGCTGAGGCACTCGCCGATCTCGCGGTTGGTCCGGCCGCAGCACAACAACTCGACGACCTCCACCTCACGCGCGGTGAGGCCATAGCGCGGCGGTTCGTCGACCGCCGGCGACAGGCGGCTGGTCAGGTTGAACTCGAGATAGTCATGGATCTTCTCGGCAATGTTCATGCTGCCGTCGGGAACCTTGCACCCCGGCGACCACAGCACGCTCATCCCGGCCACGATCCGGTCATTACGGCGGAAGAAGAACTCGATCATGTCGGCGACGCCGCATTGGCCGGCGAAGCTGCGGTACATGGCCGCCTCCGCCGTGGCGCATTGGTCGAGCGCGGCGCTCAGCCGGGCAATCGGCTGATTGGTCGCCGAGCGCGGGTGCAAG
The DNA here is from genome assembly GCF_000938235.1 of Bradyrhizobium sp. LTSPM299. Lineage (NCBI taxonomy): Bacteria > Pseudomonadati > Pseudomonadota > Alphaproteobacteria > Hyphomicrobiales > Nitrobacteraceae > Bradyrhizobium > Bradyrhizobium sp. LTSPM299. Next base: position 43,930 of record NZ_JYMU01000059.1, on the reverse strand, counting down.
GGATCGAGCCGGTTCATGCCAGCCAGGTACTGGTCGTGGAAACTCGGCGGGACATTGCTCGAGAGCACAAAGCGGTTGAGATTGAGGCTGCCATCGACCTCGTAAAACGCGGTCGCCGAGCCTTCGAGAATCCCCCTCGCGAAGTGGATGGCCTGCGTGGTCGCCGGATCCGAGCGGCCCAAAAGCGCAATCATGACCTGCCCTCTCGATGTTCCCCGATGGCGGACGTCTGCGCGCCGCATATGGCCCCGCACGCTGGGGCAGACGCCCGGCGTAGTCAAGCAATTTACGGGCCAGAACCTGACGTCGCACAATTCCAAAATGGTTACGCCGAAGGTACCCGCAGCCCACCTCCACCATCCGGTTGATTGCGCGCCGTGCGGCGCGTACTGGATTTTGATCCGTCTCCCAAACGCCTTGGCTGGAACACGAATGAATTCACGTCGCATCATGGCCGCCTTCCCTCCGGCGGCCAACGAACAAGTCACGCTCGCCAACTGGCGCCAGCATCCCTTCAGCGAGTGGGCCTTCCGCAACGTGCGCGAATTGCTACCCACCGCGAACATCGCGCGGGCGCCGGAGCCAGCACCGCTGTCCTTTGCGCCAGGCTATCTCGAGGATATCAGCTTTGCGAATCCACGCGGCGAGACCGTCAGTGTCGCCGAAGCGCTGCGCACCAGCCATACCGACGGCATCGTGGTGTCGCATCGCGGACGGATCGTGTCCGAATGGTATGCCCACGGCCTGACGCCTGAGACGCCGCATTTGATCTTCTCGGTCAGCAAGTCGGTCGCCGGCACGCTCGGCGGCATCCTGGCCGATCTCGGCAAACTCGATCCCGACGCGCCTGTCGTGAGCTACATCCCGGAGATGGAGGGATCGGTCTATGGCGGCGGCTGCACGGTACGGCATTTGCTCGACATGAGCGTCGGCATCCGCTTCGACGAGGACTACATGGCACGCGACGGCGACGTCATGAACTACCGGCGCTCGACCGGTTGGGAGCCGCCGGATCCCAGCGTTCCCGCAACCAATCTGCGCGACTATCTCAAGACGTTGCGGCCAAATGGCACGCCGCACGGCCACACCTTCCACTACGTCTCGACCAACACCGACGTGCTCGGCTGGGTCTATGAGCGGGCCTGCGGCATCTCCTACGCCAAAATCCTGTCGCAATATCTCTGGCAGCCGATGGGCGCCGAGCACGACGCCTACATCGCGGTCGATTCCCACGGCGCCGCGCGCGTTGCCGGCGGCATCTGCGCGACCTTGCGCGACCTCACCCGGTTCGGCGAGATGATGCGCAATCACGGCGTCAGCAACGGCCGTCAGGTGGTGCCGAACTGGTGGATCGACGACATCAGGCGCAACGGCAATGCCGAAGCGTGGTCGCGCGGCGACCTCACAAAAGTGTTCCCGAACGGGAATTACCGCAGCAAATGGTACACGATCGAACGCGGCGAAACGCCGTTCGCCGCAGTCGGCATCCATGGCCAGTGGATCTATATCGATCCGGCCAACGAAATGGTGATCGCGCGGGTCTCCTCGCAGCCGCTGCCGCTGGACCTCGATCTCGATCACATGTGGCTGCGCGGCTATCGCGCGATCGCGGCAGGACTGAGCGGCGAATCCTGACGCGGCCGACGTTCATCCCTTCGCGGCTGACAGCCTCCGTTTGAAGAATGCCAAGATCTCATCGCGCGCCGCGATCGTCGGCTGACCGGCCTCGTCGATCAGATGCGCGGTGACGACGCTGTGCGGCGTCGTCACGAAGGTCTGGAAGAACGGCGGAACATCGCGGTTGGCCGCGCTGTCAGGAAGCACCCGCCCGACAAAATGATCACCGAGCGCCTCGGCATAGGCCGCGAAACGTTGCGCCATGCAGAATTTGTCGCCGGCGAAGCGATAGGCCAGCACGGTCAGGTCCTCGCGCTCCAGCCGCGCGCGGACCGCCTTGACCTCGTCAGGCGCGATCTCGATGCCATCAGGATCGTTCAGCGGCAATGACGGCTGCGACAGCACCGGCGCCAGCATCGACGGCTCCAGCATCATGGTGAGCGCAAAATTCCCCGTAAAACACATTCCGATGGCGCCGACGCCGGGACCGCCGCATTCGCGGTGGGCAAATCGTGCGAGCGAGCGCAGCCACTGCGTCATGGGACTGGATTGATTGGCGGCCATCGCACGAAACTCGGCGCTCACGCAGGCGCGCTGAAACACCGCGGCGCCCTCCCCCGCACCGGCAATTGCGCCGTCGCGGCCGAACAGCGACGGCATGTAGACGGTGAACCCGGCATCGCGAACCCAGCGGGCGAAGCGGGCGACGTGCGGGCTGATGCCCGGCATCTCCGCCATCACGATAACAGCGGGACCAACGCCAGCGACATGGACGGCCTTGCTGACGCCATCGAGCGCGATGTCGCGGCGCTCGAAATCCTCGAGCGGATCGTCCTGCGTCATGGGCCGGTTCGGCATCGGCGTAACTCCCCGTCGTCTTCCTTGTCATCTTCCTTGCCATCGTTGCGATTTGGCGGCCGAGTTGCTAGTGTCAAAAATGACATTAATCGTGGATTTTTTGACATGACCAAAGTTGCCGTTGTCGAGATCGACGGCTGCCTGGCGTCGAGTGCCGCCATCACTTACGACGTGCTGGCCACCGCCAACCGGATCAGCGCGACGAAGCGCGCGCGCTTCGAGGTGACGACGCTGCGTTACGGCCCGAGGCGGAGCAGCGGTCACCTGCGAGGCGTCGATCTCGTGATCGTGCCCGGCCTCGGATCGGCGTCGGCCGATGAGCTGGAGCTGAAGTTGAGCAGTCCTGCATGCCGGCGCGCGCGCGACATGCTCGCCGCCGCGTTCGAGGACGGCGCCATGCTCGCCGCTTCCTGCGCCAGCAGCTTCCTGCTGGCCGAGACCGGACTGCTCGACGGCAAGCGGGCGACCACGACATGGTGGTTTGCGCCGCTGTTCCGGCAGCGCTATCCGAACGTCAACCTGATGACCGAACGGATGGTGGTGGCCGATTGGCCGATCGCAACCGCAGGTGCCGCGATGGCGCAGATGGACCTGATGCTCGCGGTGGTCGCCCGCTTCGCCGGCCCTGATATCGCGAAGGGTTGTGCCAACTATTTGCTGCTGGACGAGCGGCGTTCCCAGGCTCCCTTCATGGCGATCAACTATCTCGCGAGCCAGGACCCGAAGGTCGCCAGGGCCGAGAAATGGGTGCGCAACAACATCGCGCGCGATTTCGCGATCGAGGACGTCGCCGCCGCGGTCGGACTGGCGCCGCGGACCTTCGCCAGGCGGATCGCCTCGGTCTGCGGCGTCTCGCCGATCCAGTTCGTGCAACGGATCAGGATCGAGACGGCGCGATCACTACTTGAGACCACACGGCTCTCGGTCGAGCAGATCGCGCGCGAGGTCGGCTATGCCGAGCCTTCGACGCTGCGCCGGCTGATCCGGCGCGCGACCCGGCATTCGCCGCGGCACTTTCGCTCCGCCGGGTGAACAGGAATCATTTGAGATTCGGGGCGGGGCCTGATTAGGTTCAACGACAAGGCAATCGGCGAGGCGAAGACAACAATGACCAGAACGCGACGGACACGACCGACGATTCGTGACGTCGCCGCCGAGGCCGGCGTGTCGGTCAGCAGCGTCAGCCGCACGCTCAATGGCGGCATCTACACCAGCGCCGAACTGCACGCCCGCATCATGCGCGCGGTGAAGCGCCTGGGCTTCGAGCCTGACCAGGCCGCGCAGGCGCTGCGCTCGCGGGCATCGAACACGATCGGCTGCATGGTGGCCGACTTCTCCAACCCGCACTACACCGACATGGTGGGTGCGGCCGAGGAGGAGTTCCAGCGCGCCGGCTTCCTGCTGATGCTGGCCGCGACCAAGCATGAGGAGGCGCGCGAAGCCGCGTTCCTGTCAGCGGTGCGCCGCCGCCAGATGGATGGGCTCTTGCTGTTCGCGGGCGACAATTCCCACACGGATTTCATGAAGGGGTTGGCGACGCTCGACCTGCCCTGCGTCACCGTCGACCGCGAGGTGCCTGATAGCGCCGCGGTTCGCGTCGATCACCGCGGCGGGGCACTGGAGGTGACGCGCTATCTGATCGGGCTCGGCCATCGTCGCATCGCACTCCTGACCGGAAGCGCTGCGGTAATGCCGAGCGCGGAGCGGCTCGCCGGCTACCGGCAGGCGCATCTCGACACCAAAATCGAGGTCGATCCGACCCTGATACGCCCGCATATGCAAGGCGCCAACACGGCATTCAGCTCGGTCTGCCAGTTGCTGCAACTGGCCGCGCCGCCGACCGCGATCATCTCGCTCGGAACCAGCATGCTGGCGGAAGTGCTGGAGGCGGTCACGAGCAAGGGGCTGCGCTATCCGCAGGACGTCTCGATCGTGTGCAGCGGCGACACCGATCTCGCGCGACATGCGACGCCCGCGATCTCGGCGCTGAGCTGGGACATGAACGAGGTCGGCCGCACCGCCGCGCGGCTGCTGCTGGAGCAGATCCGCGACGGCGACAAGGCCGCTATCGGCGAGCCGATCTACCTGCCGACGCGATTCATCCTGCGCCACTCCTGCGCCGCACCGCCGACGGCGCGCGGACGGAAGTAGGTCCACAGACGTTCGTGCTCTCGTCGATCTGGAAACGGTTCCAGCTCCTCCTCCTCCTCCTCCTCCTCCTCCTCCTTCTCCTCCTCCTCCTTCGTCATTGCGAGCGAAGCGAAGCAATCCATCGTTCAGCATATGCGGGACAATGGATTGCTTCGTCGCTGTCGCTCCTCGCAATGACGGCTGGTTAGTTTAGGTGTGAGTGACCAGCGAGGACTCCCTCAACGCCTGATAAACCCTTCGTAATCACGCTGCGCGATCTGTGCGATCCGATGCCGGTAGCCCTGGCCGACATAGGGCATGAACACCCGCGGCTTGCCGGTGATGTTAGCGCCCTGGTACCAGGAGTTGGCCTTCGGATAGAGCGTGCGGCTCGCGGCGTCGGCAACATGTGCCATCCAGCCGCGTTCGGCGTCGTGCTCCGGCTCGATGCGGGTCAATCCTTTGGCGCGCATGCTCTCGAGGCAGGCCGTGATCCACTCGACATGGTTCTCGCAGGCGTGGATCACATTGCCGATCACCGATGGGCTTCCAGGCCCGGTGACGACGAACAGATTGGGAAAGCCCGACACCATCAGGCCGAGATAGGCGCTGGGCCCATCGGCCCATGCCGCCTTCAGGCTGGTGCCATCGCGCCCGCGAATCTCCATCGCGGCCAGCGCACCGGTCATCGCGTCGTATCCGGTCGCCAGTACCAACGCGTCCAGCGCAAAGGAGCGCGTCGCGGTCGCCACGCCAGTCTCCGTGACCGCCTCGAGCGGTTCTTCGCGAAGATCGACCAGTTCGACATGCGGCAGATTGTAGGTCGCGAAATAATCGCTATCGATGCAGATGCGCTTGACGCCGAGCGGATAGTCCTTCGGCGACAGCGCCTCCGCCGTGGTCTCGTCCTTGACGATGCCGCGGATCTTGTCGCGCACGAACTCGCAGGCGACGTCGTTGACGGCCTCATTGGTCAGGATGTTCGGGAACGCGGTGAGGATGCCGCCGCCGCCCTGTTCCCAGAGCTCCTCATAGCGCGTCCATTGCACGTCGCGCTCGGGCACCGGCGCGTCGAACGCATTCGCGGGCACCCGCCCGAACTCCGGCGTCTCGAGGCTCTCGCGGTATTTCGCGATCACAGGTTCGGCGGCCGCCACGTCAGCGTCCGAGAGCGGCGCGTTGCGCGACGGCACCGAGTAGTTCGGCGTACGCTGAAACACGGTCAGCCGGCGCGCTACCTTGGCGATCAGCGGGATCGTCTGCACGCCCGACGAGCCGGTGCCGATCACAGCGACGCGCTGTCCGGAAAAATCGATCTCGCCATGCGGCCACTGGCCGGTGTGATAGACAGGCCCACCAAAACGCTCCAGTCCCCGCAGCTTCGGCTTGTTGGGGACCGAGAGATTGCCGGTCGCCATCACGCAGTAGGACGCCACGATGCTGTCACCGCGATCGGTGCGCAGCGTCCAGCTCCGGCTCGCCTCATCCCAGTCCGCCGTCGTCACGCGCGTGTCGAAGCGGATCGCAGCGCGCAGATGGAAGCGGTCGGCGACACGCCGCGCATAATCAAGGATTTCCGGCTGCGCTGCGTATTTCTCGCTCCAGCGCCACTCCTGCCGCAGCTCCGGCGACCAGGTGTAGGAATAGAACAGGCTCGGGATGTCGCAACGCGCACCCGGATAGCGGTTCCAGTACCAGGTGCCGCCGACATCAGCTCCCGCCTCGATGCCGATCACCCTCAGGCCGAGTTGTCGCAGCCGATAGATCGCATAGATCCCGCCGAAGCCGGCGCCGACCACAACGGCGTCACATTCGGCGACCGCTGGCGGCCTCGCGCCGTTGACGCGATCGGCCGCGCTTGCCTGCTCCAGTCCAGTCATCTCTCGACTCTCTCCCGATCGCAGAAATATTGCCATTTGCCGGAACACGCGCTAATCTGGAAACGTTTCCAGATGGAAGCGCATAAAACAATCTTCGCCGCACGTCAACGCGCCGGCCCCTCACCCGGGCTTGGCGGACGCAACGAGGGCGGACAAGCAGGGAGTGGTTCGGGGATGTTGAACGGATTTTGCCTTCGCGCGTGGGGTGTAGCTGTTGTCGCTGCGATCGGTGCGCTGTCGCCTGCGCACGCGCAGAAGAATTACGGCCCGGGCGTTTCGGACACCGAGATCAAAATCGGCAACATCATGCCCTATAGCGGGCCGGCCTCCGCCTTTGGCATCATCGGCAAGACCGAGGCGGCCTATTTCACGATGATCAACGAACAGGGCGGCATCAACGGCCGCAAGATCAACTTCATCTCCTATGATGACGGCTTCTCGCCGCCGAAATCGGTCGAACAGGCGCGCAAGCTGGTCGAGGGCGACGAGGTTTTCGTGGTGTTCCAACCGCTCGGCACCGCGCCCAATGTCGCGATCCAGAAATATCTCAACGCGAAAAAGGTCCCGCACCTCTTCATTGCCTCGGGTGCGACACGCTTCGGCGACCCGAAGAACTTTCCGTGGACGATGGGCTGGCAGCCGAACTACCAGAGCGAGGGACGGATCTACGCCAGGTACATTCTCGACCATTTCCCGAACGGCAAGATCGCGGTGCTCTGGCAGAACGACGATGCCGGCAAGGACGCGCTGAAGGGCATGCGCGACGGTCTCGGCGACAAAGCGAGCAGCATGATCATCGCCGACAAGTCCTACGAGCTGACCGATCCGACGCTGGATTCGCAGATCGTGGCGCTGCGCGCCTCGGGCGCCGATATCCTGTTCGCCTGGGCGGCACCGAAGGGCGCGGCGCAGACGATCAAGAAGGTCGCGGAAATCGGCTGGAAGCCGACCATCTTCCTGACCAGCACGGCAACTTCGGTCGCCTCGGTGATGCGGGCCGCGGGCGTCGAGAATTCGCAAGGTGTCATCTCGGTCGCCTATCTGAAGGACCCGACCGATGCGACCTGGAACGACGACCCGGAAACGAAGGAATGGCGCGCCTTCATGGACAAGTACATCCCTGACGGCGACAAGACCAACGGCAATCACGTCTACGGCTACGTGGCCGCAGGGACGCTGGCGCAGGCGCTCAAGCAGTGCGGCGACGATCTCACGCGCGAGAACGTCATGAAGCAGGCGGCCAATTTGAAGAACTTTGCGCCAAAGATGATCCTGCCCGGCATCAAGATCAATACCAGCCCGACTGACTTCCGTCCGATCGAGCAGGAGCAGCTGATGCGTTTCGAAGGCGAAAGCTGGAAGCTGTTCGGCGACATCATCACCGGCGAGGTCGGCAGCGAATAGGCGAACAGGCGCAAGCGCCTCTCCTCGTCATGCCCGGGACACGTGCGGTGGGATGCGCTGCGCCCTCTTCAAAGTGAGAAGGCGAAACGAGACGCAAACCTCGGACAAATCATGTCGCGAGAGCGCTGACGTATGACTCGCAAGCCGCGCCGCACCCTCGCTGTCGTCCCGGCGCAGGCCGGGACCCATAACCACAAGTCCCAATTATTGCGCGACGCTGGAATGACGAGTTCCTGTCACGACACCCGCCGCGGAGTATGGGTCCCGGCCTGCGCCGGGACGACGCTGTGGATGCAGTTGTCGCGGCGCGCGCAGACCTATCCACTCGCCGTCAGGATCGCCTGCTTCGCGGCATGCCAGCTCGCTTCGTCCGGCGCGCAGAGCAACCCACCCGTCAGATTGACGGGCTTGTAAGGTGAGCCGTCGAAATGCGCGCTGTAGCCGCCGGCCTCGCGATGCAGCAGCCAGCCGGCGGCGTGATCCCACGGCATCAGCTTGTTGTAGAACAGCAGGTGGCAATGTCCCGACGCCGCCATCCGGTATTCATGCGCGGCGCAGCGCAGCCACGAGCTCATGCCGAGCTTTGCGAGATTGCCGGCCACCACAGCCCGCAGCTCCTCGGGAAGAAAGTTGACGCCGATCACGGCATCCATCTGCTTGATCGGAGCGGCCGCCGCGACCTTCAGGTCGAAGCGCTTGCCGTCCGGCGCCTCGAGCCAGGCGCCCTCGCCGCGCAGCGCGTAGGCGGTGTCGTTGCAGACGGGATCATGGATCGCGCCGAGCACGATCTCGCCGCGCATGGTCGCCGCGACCATGGTCCCGAACAGCGGCAGGCTGGAGGTGAAGTTCCGGGTCCCATCGATCGGATCGATGATGAAGGCCAACTCCGCGGTCCCGATCTGGTCGAGCGCGGCCGGATCCTTCGCCGTGCCCTCCTCGCCGATGATGACGGCGCCCGGAAAGGCGCGCGACAGCGCCGCCGATATCACCTGCTCGGCAATTTCGTCGGCTTCCGTGACCACGTCGAAGGCGGAGGTCTTGGTGCGGACCTCGATCTCCCTGATGCGGCGGAACCGCGGCATGATCTCGGTGCGGCCGACCTCGGCCAGGATATTTCCGATGTTGAGCGCATCGGCATGGGACAATTTCACGCGGCATTCTCCTGCGTTGCACCGGCATCCTACCGCAGAAAGATGACCGCGTGGCCCTCAGCGCCGCTGGTTGTAGACATCAATGCAGACGGCGCCGAGCAAAACGAGGCCCTTGATCACTTGCTGATAATCGATGCCGACACCGAGGATCGACATGCCGTTGTTCATGACGCCCATGATCATGGCGCCGACCACCGCGCCGCCGACCCGGCCGACGCCGCCATAGGCCGAGGCGCCGCCGATGAAGCAGGCGGCGATGACGTCGAGCTCGAAGCCGAGGCCAGCCTTGGGCGTCGCCGTGTTGAGCCGCGCGGCAAAGACGAGCCCGGCCAGCGCCGCCAGCGCGCCCATGTTGACGAAGGTGAAGAAGGTCAGCCGCTCGGTCTTGATGCCCGACAGCTTCGCGGCCTTGGCGTTGCCGCCCACCGCATAGATCTGCCGCCCGATCACCGTGCGCCGCGTGACGAAGCCGTAGGCCGCAATCAGGACCGTCATGATGACGAGCACGTTCGGCAGGCCGCGATGCGAGGCGATCAGATAGGTGAAGTAGAGCACCGCGCCCGCCAGCGCGATGCTCTTGGCGACGAAGAAAGCGTAAGGCTCGACGGTAATGCCGTGCGCCTGCTCGCGCGTCCGGCCCTTGGCGCTCGCCAGCACCAGCGCGAATGCCAGCACGACGCCGATCAGGAGCGACGTCGGATAGAACGTACCGGCATTCGGGAACAGTTCCGGGATGAAGCCGGACGACAATTTCTGGAAGGTCGGCGGAAACGGCCCGACCGACTGTCCCTGCAACACCGCCAGCGCCAGGCCCTTGAACACCAGCATCCCCGCCAGCGTGACGATGAAGGACGGAATTTTGAAATAGGCCACCCAATAGCCCTGCGCCGCGCCGATCGCGGCACCGACCAGCAGGCAGGCGACGAACGCGATCGGATAGTCGACATGGTAGCGCACCATCAAGACCGCCGCGACCGCGCCGACGAAGCCCGCGACCGAACCGACCGAGAGGTCGATATGCCCGGTGACGATCACCAGCAGCATGCCGAGCGCCATGATCACGATGTAGCTGTTCTGCAGCACGAGGTTGGTGAGGTTGACCGGCTGCAGCAGGGTGCCGTCGGTCACGATCTGGAAGAACAGCATGATCGCAAGCAGCGACAGCAGCATGCCGTAGCTGCGCAGATTGTTCTTGATGAACCCGGAATGCCGCGGCGTCTCGGGAAGCGAAACCGTCTTGTCGGTCATTGCATTGCCTCTCTTGGCCCTGCCTCTCCTGCTCGCACGACACCGTCATGAGCGCCGTTTCCGGACACGCTGACATTGCGCATGATAGCGCGCATGATCTTCTCCTGCGTTGCGTCGGCCTTCGCGAACTCGCCGACGAAGGCGCCGTCATTCATCACGCAGATCCGGTCGCAGATGCCGAGCAGCTCGGGCATTTCCGACGAGATCACCACGACGCCCTTGCCGGCCTCAGCCAGCTCGTTGATGATACAATAAATCTCGTATTTCGCCCCAACGTCGATCCCGCGGGTCGGTTCGTCGAGCATCAGGACCTTCGGGTCGGTCATCAGCCATTTCGACAGCACCACCTTCTGCTGGTTCCCGCCCGAGAGCTGGCCGGCCTCCTGATAGACATCGGAGCAGCGGATCCGCATCCGGTTGCGGTAGTTGCTGGCGGCCTTCAGCTCGACGACGTCGTCGATCACGCCACGTTCCGAGATCTGGCCGAGGCTCGCCAACGTGACGTTCTTGCGGACGTCGTCGGCCAGGATAAGCCCGAGCAGTTTGCGGTCCTCGGTGACATAGGCAAGGCCGGCATCGATCGCGGCCGGCACGCTGGAAAGATCAGGCGCGCCGCCATCGAGGCGGACCTTGCCGGAGATGTTGTAGCCCCAGGCCCGGCCGAAAAGGCTCATGGCAAACTCGGTCCGGCCGGCGCCCATCAGGCCGGCGATACCGACCACCTCGCCGCGACGCACCGTGAAGTCGACATTCTTGATCACCCGCCGCTCGGTATGCAGCGGATGATGCACCGACCAGTTCTCCACCGTCATCACGGGTTCGCCGATATCGACCTTCCGCTCGGGAAAGCGATGCGCGAGGTCGCGGTTGACCATGCTGCGGATGATGCGGTCTTCCTCGACCTGCTCCGTCAGGCAATCGAGGCTGTCGACGGTGCGGCCGTCGCGCAGCACGGTGATGCGGTCGGCGACGCGCGCGACCTCATTCAGCTTGTGCGAGATCAGGATCGAGGCGATGCCCTGCGCGCGGAATGCGAGCAGGCGCTCGAGCAGGGCCGCGCTGTCGGCCTCGTTGAGGCTCGCGGTCGGCTCGTCGAGGATCAGGAGCCGTACCTTCTTGGACAACGCCTTCGCGATCTCGACGAGTTGCTGCTTGCCGACACCCAGATCGGTGACCAGCGTATCCGGCGACTCGCGCAACCCCACCAGCGCCAGCAACTCTGCGGAGCGACGGTACACCGCGTCGCGGTCGATGACGCCGAACCGCGACGGCGGGTGCGACAGGAAGATGTTCTCGGCAATCGACATCTGAGGGATCAGCGCCAGCTCCTGGTGGATGATGATGATCCCCAGCGCCTCGGAGTCGTTGATGTCGCGGAACCGCCGCTCCTCGCCGTCGAACAAGATAGACCCTTCATAGCTGCCGGCGGGATAGACCCCGCTCAACACCTTCATCAGGGTCGACTTGCCGGCACCGTTTTCGCCGACCAGAGCGTGAATCTGCCCGGCCTCCACGGTGAAGTTGACGTCGCGCAACGCCTGCACGCCGGCAAAGCTCTTGCTGACGTCGCGCATCTCAAGCATTGCCGTCATCAGATCACGTCCCACGGCGCCGGTCGCGTCCGGCGCTATCAGCCACGGCCCACCTGCCCACCCGTCCTAGTCGAATTGCGAGCGCTTGTAGTAGCCGCTGTCAATCAGGATTTTCTCCCAATTGGTCTTGTCCACCACGACCGGCTTGAGCAGATACGATGGAACCACCTTGACCCCGTTGTTGTAAGTCTTGGTGTCGTTGACACTGACCTCTTTCTTGCTCAGCACGGCATCGACCATGTCGGCCGTGACCTTGGCGAGATCGCGGGTGTCCTTGAAGATGGTCGAATATTGATCGCCGCGCAGCATGGCCTTGATCGAGGGCACCTCCGCATCCTGGCCGCTGACGAACGGCATCGGCTGATCCTTGCTGCCGTAGCCGACGCCCTTCAGCGAGGAGATGATGCCGATCGACAGGCCGTCATAGGGCGACAGCACCGCATCGATGCGCTTCTTGCCGTAGAAGGCGCTGAGCAGATTGTCCATGCGCGCCTGCGCGGTCGCGCCGTCCCAGCGCAGGGTCGCGACCTTGCCCATGCCCATCTGGCCGCTGGCGACCACAAGCTTGCCACTGTCGATGTAGGGCTTCAGCACCGACATCGCCCCGTCGTAGAAGAAATAGGCATTGTTGTCGTCAGGCGAGCCGCCGAACAACTCGATGTTGAAGGGCCCCTTGCCCTCCTTCAGCCCAAGCGCCTTCTCGATCGACTGTGCCTGCAGCACGCCGACCTGGAAATTGTCGAAGGTCGCGTAATAGTCGACATTGGGGGTGTCGCGGATCAGGCGGTCATAGGCGATCACGGTGATGCCCTGGGCCTTGGCCTGCTTCAGCACGTCAGACAGCGTGGTGCCGTCGATCGCCGCGATGACCAGGACCTTGGCGCCCTTGGTCACCATGTTCTCGACCTGGGAGAGCTGGTTCGGGATATCATCGTCGGCATATTGCAGGTCGGTGCCGTAACCGCGTTCTTTCAGCACCTTGACCATGTTGTTGCCGTCGTCGATCCAGCGTGCCGAGGATTTGGTCGGCATCGCGACGCCAACGGTCGGTTTACCCTGGGCCATGGCGAAGCGACCGGACACCGACGCGGCGAGGCCGGCCAGCGCGAGCGCAAACAAGGTGGTCTTCGACTTGAACATGCTTCACTCCCTTTGTTTTTTGAATTGAGCCAGCGTTGCCGTCGACAGTGTCAGTCGTCGGCCACCGCCAATAAGCCTGCCGTAGATTTTCGGCGGTGTCGCGTCCACGCTGACGGCGTCACGATCCGAAATCGCGGAATGTCGATTGAGCCAATGAACAGCGTCATGCTCGCTCCGCCCCTTTGTCCGCGCCGATCCGAAAACGCCGTGGGGTTACCCGCGCGTCACGGCGTGGGTTGAGGGAGGCGCGGGAATGGCGTGGGGGATCATGAGGCGCTGTCTCCCGGCATTGTTGGCAAGCGCCATCCACCAGAACTTCTGGCGTAATGGCACCTTTTCAGCGACCCTTGGTGGATCACACCCTACTATTCCACGGATAACCGGCGCCGACTAGTCATATTATTTGACTATTGGGTTCATTCGGTGACGCTGGTCGGCCAGCTGGGTCGGGCATCAATAGTCGATGTCAGAGAGATCATCGACGACACGGAGGGCCCCGGTCCAATCATCGTCGCTGAAATACGCACTTCGGCTGATGATCACGGGAATGCCGGCTCGCGATGCCGACATCAGGCCGTTGCCGGAATCCTCGATGGCGATGCAGTCCCCCGGCCCGAGCGCCAGACGCGAGAGCACCTCGACATAGACGTCGGGCGCCGGCTTCTTCCTCGGAACATCGTCGCCGGCCACGATCGTCTCGAACAGACTGGCCCAATCGGGGCCGAGCGCCACCGAGAGCAGCGCATCGATATTGCCATGCGACGTCGTCGTGGCGATCGCCAGGCGCTGGCCGCAGCTGCGTGCGCCGGCGAGCCACGCGTCTACGCCCGGCCGCAGCGGGCAGTTGCCCGTCGCGATCAACTCGGCGTAGCGCGCGGTCTTGATGCGATGCAGGTCGGCGACATCAGCGAAAGACAGCAGCGGGACGACGCTGCGCTGGTCGAACGCGCGGATGCGTTCCTTACCTCCCGCGACGCGCAGCAGGCGGCCGTAGGTGGCACGATCCCAATGCCAGCCGAGGCCGGCTGCGGCAAAGGCGTCGTTGAACGCTCGGCGATGCACCTCCTCGGTTTCGGCCAAGGTGCCGTCGACATCGAAGATCAGCGCGCGGGCGTTCGCAATGATATCCCGCATCCCGACCGTTCGGATGGCCGCGAGCGCCTGGTTCATCACCCCTGCTCCGTCGCGCCGGTGTCCTTTGCGAACACGCGGCTCGCCAGGACATCGCCGGCTTCGATCAACATCACGTCGGCGGCGGTGAGGGTACGGTCGAGCTTCGCCACGATCCGGTTGGCCTGCCGCAGCCGGATACGATCGAGCGCGTTGCGGATCGAGCGGGCGTTGGAGAACAGCGGCTGCGCCTTGCGCGCGGCGATGTAACGGATGAAGGCCTCGCGTGCTTCCGGCGAGAAACGATAATTCTGCTGCTGCAACATCAGCTCGGCGATCCAAAGCAGCTCCGCATCCAGATAGTCGGGGAAGTTGATGTGGTGCGCGATGCGCGACCGGAAGCCGGGGTTGCTCTGGAAGAATTTTTCCATCCGATCGCCATAGCCGGCCAGGATCACGACCAGATCCTCGCGCTGGGACTCCATCACCTGCAGCAGGATCTCGATGGACTCCTGGCCATAGTCGCGCTCGTTCTCGGGCCGGTAGAGATAATAGGCCTCGTCGATGAACAGCACGCCACCCATCGCCTTCTTCAGGATCTCCTTGGTCTTCGGCGCGGTGTGGCCGATATATTGCCCGACCAGGTCGTCGCGCGTGACGCTGATGACGTGGCCGCGGCGCACGAAACCGAGCTTGTGCAGGATGCCGGCCATCCGCAGCGCCACGGTGGTCTTGCCGGTGCCGGGATTTCCGGTGAACGACATATGCAGGGTCGGAAATGTCGTGGCGAGCGCCATCTTCCGCCTGATACGCTCGACGAGCAGCAGCGAGGCGATCTCCCTGATCCGCGTCTTCACCGGCTTGAGCCCGATCAATTCGGAATCGAGCTGGTCGAGCACATCGCCGATGCCGAGGTTGGCGAATTCATCTCGGAGGTCGACGGTCTCAGCCGGAGTTTCGCGCGGAGTTTCGCGGGGCTGCTCTTGCGGTCTCATCATGGTCCTCTCGACAATCGAAAAGCTCCGTCGCCGCGGGGCCGCGACGACGGAGAAGTGCATCCGGACCAAGGCGGTCGAGGGAGCAACCCGCCTGGCTTCAACCGGACGCGGTCAACGATTTCGGTAGCGCTCACCCTCCGGCCGCGTCGCCGCATAGGCGTGCGTCGAATAGCGAATGTTGCGCCCGACGGATTCCTGCCGGTCGAGCCGGAAGCCGGGTTCTTCGGTCGGCCGATTGACGATGAAGGAGATGCGGACGGATTCCCAGCCAGAGCTGGAATCGAAACCGGAGATCCGGATGTAACTGTTACCATAGACGCGCCGGCAATCGGCCAGCTCCTTCATGATCCCTGCGGCATCGCGCAGGTCGAACATCGGCAGCCCCCACATCTCCCAATAGGTATTGCGGGGATGCGGATCGTCGGTGAACTCGACGTTCACCGCCCAACCCTTGTCGAGGCAATATTGCACCTGCGCACCGATCTGTTCGTCGGTGAGATCGGGCAGGAACGAGAAGCAGCCTTGGGTCATGCGCATGAGAACCTCCTGTCAGACGGCCATGTTTGGCGTGGGAACGAAGTCGGGTGCGTCCGTCGACTCGTAATTGAAGGTGACGTCCTTCCAGATCTCGAGTGCCTCGCGGAGCGGCGTGCAGGTCAGCGCGGCCTTCGCGAGGATCTCCGGCCCTTCATGGACGTAGTCGCGCCCCTCGTTGCGAGCGAGGATCATGGCTTCCAGCGCAACCCGGTTGGCGATGGCGCCGGCCTGGATGCCGCGGGGATGTCCGATGGTGCCGCCGCCGAACTGCAGCACGACGTCCTCGCCGAGCAGATCGAGCAGCTGGTGCATCTGGCCGGCATGGATGCCGCCGGACGCCACCGGCATCAATTTGTTGAGGCTCGCCCAGTTCTGATCGAAGAACACGCCATGTTCGAGCTGCATCGGGTTGAAGTCCTCGCGGCAGATGTCGTAGTAGCCGCGCGTCGTGTTCGGATCGCCCTCGAGCTTGCCGACCACCGTGCCGGCATGGATGTGATCGACGCCGGCCAGCCGCATCCACTTCGCGATGACGCGGAACGAGACGCCGTGGCTGCGCTGCCGCGTATAGGTCGAATGACCGGCGCGGTGCAGATGCAGGATCATGTTGTTGCGGCGCGCCCACTTCGCCATCGACTGGATCGCGGTGTAGCCGATCACGAGATCGATCATCACGATGGAGGAGCCGAGCTCGTGCGCGAACTCGGCGCGTTCATACATGTCCTCCATCGTGGCCGCCGTCACATTGAGATACGTTCCCTTGATCTCGCCGGTCGCGGCCTGTGCGCGGTTGACCGCCTCCATGCAATAGAGGAAGCGTTCGCGCCAATGCATGAAGGGCTGCGAGTTGATGTTCTCGTCGTCCTTGGTGAAGTCGAGTCCACCTTTCAGCGCCTCGTAGACGACGCGGCCATAGTTGCGGCCGGACAGGCCGAGCTTCGGCTTCACGGTGGCGCCAAGCAACGGACGGCCGAACTTGTCGAGCCGCTCGCGCTCGACGACGATGCCGGTCGCCGGGCCCTGGAAGGTCTTCACATAGGCCACCGGCAGCCGCATGTCCTCGAGCCGCAGCGCCTTCAGCGGCTTGAAGCCGAACACGTTGCCGATGATCGACGCCGTCAGGTTCGCAATCGAGCCCGGCTCGAACAGATCGAGGTCGTAGGCGATATAAGCAAAGTAGCTGCCCGGCGAATTCGGCACCGGATCGACGCGATAGCACTTCGCGCGGTACTTTTCCGCGGCCGTCAGGCGGTCGGTCCACACCACCGTCCAGGTCGCGGTCGAGGACTCGCCGGCCACCGCGGCGCAGGCCTCGGTCGGATCGACACCATCCTGCGGCGTGACGCGGAACAGCGCGATGACGTCGGTGTCCTTGGGCTCATAATGCGGCTCCCAATAGCCCATCCGCTTGTATTCCATCACGCCGGACTTGTAGCGATCCTTGCCGCGCACCGTGATCGATTGCTGGATATTCATGTGATCCTCCTGAGAATGTCGTCGCCGTGTCGCTCACGCGGCCTGAGTTATGCTTCCAATTTGTGGGTCGAGCGCGCCGGCACGGTAACGCCGCGCCATCTCCGACAGCGGAACCACCTTGATCTTTCCGGCATTGCCGCCCGTGCCGAACTGCTCGAAGCGGTCGCGGCACAGCTCGCGCAATGCGTCCATCGCCGGCTTGAGGAACTTGCGCGGGTCGAACTCGCTCTTCGACTGAACCGCGACCTTGCGGAACGCCGCAGCCATCGCGAGCCGGCAATCGGTATCGATGTTGACCTTGCGCACGCCGTGCCTGATGCCGCGGACGATCTCCTCGACCGGCACGCCCCAGGTCTGCGGCATCTCGCCGCCGAACGCGTTGAACATATCCTGCAACGGCTGCGGCACCGACGACGAGCCGTGCATCACCAGATGGGTGTTGGGCAGCCGTGCGTGGATCTCCTCGACGACGCGCATCGCGAGGATCTCGCCGTCGGGCCTGCGGGTGAATTTGTAGGCGCCGTGCGAGGTGCCCATCGCGATCGCCAGCGCATCGACCTTGGTGGCACGGACGAAGTCGACAGCCTGGTCGGGGTCGGTCAGCAACTGGTCGTGGCTGAGCTGCCCTTCGGCACCGTGACCGTCCTCCTGCTCGCCCCCGCCATGCTCGAGCGAGCCGAGCACGCCGAGCTCGCCCTCGACCGATGCGCCGACCCAGTGCGCCATGTCGACGACGCGGCGGGTGATGTCGACGTTGTAGTCGTAATCCGCAGCGGTCTTGGCGTCGGCCTTGAGCGAGCCGTCCATCATGACCGAGGTAAAACCGTAGCGGATCGCGGTGGCGCAACTCGACTCCTCGTTGCCGTGGTCGAGATGCAGGCAGAGCGGGATCTGCGGATACATCTCCTCCAGCGCATCGATCATCTTCGCCAGCATGATGTCGCCCGTGTAAGCGCGCGCACCGCGCGAGGCCTGCATGATGACCGGCGCATCGCAGGCCGCCGCCGCCTCCATGATGGCGAGGCCCTGTTCCATGTTGTTGATGTTGAAGGCCGGCACGCCGTAGCCGCGCTCGGCGGCATGATCCAGCAATTGCCTCAGGGTTATCCGCGCCATGACTGCTTGCTCCTTTCAGATCGATCGACGGGTCACACGCTTCGCGGCCGCTGCGACGGCCGCGGGCGTGATGGCGAATTCGCGGTAGAGCACGTCAGCCGGCGCCGAGGCGCCGAAGCCGGTCATGCCGATGAACTCGCCGTCGTCGCCGAGCCAGCGCGCCCATTCGCCTTCGACCGCAGCCTCGACGCCGACGCGCGGGGCTGCGCCAAGCACCCTGGCGCGATAGTCGCGTGGTTGCTGGCGGAACAGGTCGAAGCACGGCGCGGAGACGACCGCGGCCCGTATGCTGTCCTCGGCCAGCATTTGTGCGGCCGCCAGCGCGATGGACACTTCCGACCCGCTGGCGACCAGCGTGACGTCGCGCCCTCCCTCCGGCTCGATGACGACATAGGCGCCGAGCGCAACCTGATTGACCTGAGTCGCGCCGTCACGGAACGTCGGCAGCGCCTGCCGCGACAGGCAGAGGATCGACGGCGCGGTCTCGCTCTTCAGCGCGCAGTCCCAGGCTTCCGCCGTCTCGACCGCATCGGCCGGACGAAACACCAGCAGATTCGGGATCGCTCGCAGCGCAGCCAGATGCTCGACCGGCTGATGCGTCGGCCCGTCTTCTCCGAGCCCGATCGAGTCATGCGTCATGACGTGGATCACGCGAATGCCCATCAGCGCCGCGAGCCGGATCGCCGGACGGCTGTAGTCGGCGAAGGTCAGGAATGTTCCGCCGTAGGGGATGAACCCGCCATGCAGGGCAACGCCGTTCATCGCCGCGGCCATGCCGTGCTCGCGGATGCCATAGTGGATATAGCTGCCGTCGAGCGTCCCCGGACGCACCGGGACTTGCGTCTTCGCCAGCGTCAGGTTGGAGTGCGTGAGGTCGGCCGAGCCACCGAGCAGGTTCGGCAACACCTCTGCAATCACATCAATGACCTGCTGCGAGGCCTGACGCGTTGCGAGCTTCGGCCGTTCGGTCGCGAAACGCGCCCTCAGCCTCGCCATCGCCTCGGCATAGGCACAGGGCAGTTTTCGGTTCAGCGCATCATGGAACGGAGATCGCTCGCCGTTGCACGTCCGTCGCGAACGTTCGATCCAGCTGCGGCGTGCCTCGCGGCCGCGCGCGCCGATTTCGCGCCATTCGGCGAGCACTGGATCCGGCACAGCGAAAGCCGGATACGGCCAGCCAAGCGCAGCGCGGGTCTTCTGAATCTCGTCGGCCCCGAGCGGAGCGCCATGGACCTTCTCGCTCCCTTGCCTGTTCGGCGCACCGAACCCGATCACGGTGCGGCAGGCGATCAGCGACGGACGATCGCTCGCCTTGGCCTGCCTGATCGCCGCGGTGATGGCTTGCGGATCGTGGCCGTCGATGCAGTGCACGTTCCAGCCGCTTGCCTTGAACCGCGACGCCTGGTCGTCCGAGCACGACAGCGACGTGGCGCCATCGATCGAGATGTGATTGTCGTCGAACAGCACAATCAGACGGTTGAGCCGCAGATGGCCGGCAAGCGAGATCGCCTCGTGGCTGAGACCTTCCATCAGGCAGCCATCGCCAGCAATCACGTAAGTAAAGTGATCGACGAGGTTGTCGCCGAATCGCGCATTCATCAGCTGCTCGGCGAGCGCCATGCCGACCGCCGTTGCAATCCCCTGCCCGAGCGGCCCGGTCGTCGTCTCCACGCCCGGCGTATGGCCGTATTCGGGATGCCCGGGGGTCTTCGATCCCCACTGCCTGAACGCCTTGAGCTGATCGAGCGTCATGGCCTCGTAACCGGTCAGATGGAGCAGCGCGTAGAGCAGCATCGAGCCGTGGCCGGCCGAGAGCACGAAGCGGTCGCGGTCCGGCCAGGCCGGATCGGCCGGATCGAACTTCAGGAAACGCGAGAACAGAACGGTCGCGACATCGGCCATGCCCAAGGGCATTCCGGGATGGCCGGATTTGGCCTGTTCCACCGCATCGATGACAAGAAAGCGGATGGCATTGGCCATCTCGGCATGGCCGACGTCGGTGCGGCTGGCCAGGGACGCAAGTGCGGTCATATCGTTCGCCTCTTTCGTTCGATCAGTTGCAGGATCAGCGGGGTCAGGATGAGTTGCATCGCCAGATCGAGCTTCGCGCCATGAACCACGATCGAATTGGCGCGCGACATGAAGCTGTGCGGGATCATCGACAGCAGATATGGATAATCGATGCCGCGCGGGTTCTTCAGCCGGATCACCACCATCGATTCATCAGGGGTCGGGATCCAGCGCGCGATGAACGGATTCGATGTGTCGACGGTCGGAACGCGCTGGAAATTGATGTCGGTCTCGCTGAACTGGGGACAGATGTAGTTCACGTAATCGGGCATGCGCCGCAGGATGGTGTCGGTCACCGCCTCGGTGGAATAGCCGCGATGACTGCGGTCGCGATGCAGCTTCTGGATCCATTCGAGATTGATCACCGGCACGACACCGATCTTGAGATCAGCATGCTGGGCGACGTTCACCGTGTCGGTGACGACGGCGCCGTGCAGGCCTTCGTAGAACAGGAGATCGGAGGCCTCCGGTAACGCGTCCCATTCGGTGAAGGTGCCGGGCTTCGCGCCGTAGAGCCGCGACTCCTCCTCATCGTGCACATAGTGCCGCGTCGTTCCGGTGCCGGTCTCGGCATAATCGCGGAACAGCCGCTCGAGCTCCTCGAGCAGATTGGTCTCGGGGCTGAAATGGCTGAAATGCTTGTTGCCGCGCTCGGCCTTCTCCGACATCTTGCTGCGCATCTCGGCGCGGTCGTAGCGATGAAACGCATCGCCCTCGATATAGGCCGCAACCACGTTCTCGCGGCGGAAGATGTTCTCAAACGTCTTCTTCACCGACGTCGTGCCGGCGCCGGAAGAGCCCGTGATGGATATGATGGGATGTCGGCGTGACATACGATTCCCTCTCAGCGGAACAGGCCGCGCCGCGCGAACAGCGGGGCATCGCTGCTCTCGAACAACGGCTCGACGGTCTGGTGGATCGCATCGACATCGCGCACGGCGCGCATCGATCCCATGATCAGGGGCACGCGCTGATGCGGTGTGCGTGCCGACAATTCGAGAATCCGCGTCCGGCCATTCGAGGCCGCGCCGCCGGCCCATTCCATGATCAGCGCGATCGGATGGGCCTCGTACAGCAACCGCAACCGGCCTTCGCGATAGCCCTGGCGCGCATCTGCCGGATACAGGAACACGCCGCCGCGGATCAGAATGCGATAGGCTTCGGCCACCAGCGAACCGATCCAGCGCATGTTGAAATCCTGCCCACGCTCGCCATTGACGCCGGCAAGGCACTCGTCGACGTAGCCCCGCACCGCGCCGCTCCAGTGCCGGCGGTTGGAGGCATTGATCGCGAACTCCGGCGTATCCGACGGCACCTGCAGATCGCGCCCGGTCAGGACGAATTCGCCCGTTCGCGGATCGAGCGTGAAGCAATCGACGCACTGGTCGAGCGCCAGCACCAGGATGGTCTGCGGGCCATAGATGAAGCAGCCGGCCGCGCACTGCGCCGTGCCGGGCTCGAAGAATGTCGAAATGACGTCGTACGCTTTCGGCCGGATCGAGAAGATCGTGCCGATAGAGATGTTGTTCTCGAGATTGGCGGAGCCATCGAGCGGATCGATCGCAACGCAGAGCGGTGCATCGGCGTCGAGCGTCTCGGGAAGTTCCGCCTCCTCGGACAGCAGGGCGGCAACCGGCGCGGTCCGCAGCGCCTCGCGCATCAGGCGGTCGGCGATGATGTCGATCGTCTTCTGCCGGTCGCCGTCAGGGTTGATGCCGCCGCTTTCAGCGCCAATGCCGGCAAGCGAACCGGCGGCGATGATGCGCGCGAGTTCCACCGCCGCGCGGGCAAGCGCCTCGATCACCGCAACGGTCGCCGCACGCATCGGGTTGTGCTGCGTCGGCCATTCCAGATAGGCATGCAATGCAGGACTGACGTCCACGGGCCTCTCCCTTTGATCACGCCCTCTTTGCCGAGGCTTCGATCGACGACCCAACCGGGAGTCGCCGTCGTCGCCAGCATCAACACCCGAATTGCATAATTAGGGAAATTTCATTATCTTTGGTCTCGCCAAAGTATTTCTTATGGGGCTTTCCATGGCCGGCCACTTCTCGCGGGACCTCACCATCCGTCAGCTGCGCGCGCTGTCCGCGGTGCACGAGGCCGGCTCGGTTACCTCGGCGGCCAATCGCCTCAACCTCACCCAGCCGGCGGTGACGTTGCAGCTCCGCAATCTGCAGGCGCTCGCAGGGCTTCCGTTGATCCAGCGCACCGGCGACGGCATGGCATTGACGGATGCCGGCGCCCACGTGCTGGCACTGGTCGAGCGGATCGAGGCGGCGCTGAAGGATTGCGAGCAATCGCTCGACCTGATCGCGGGCCGCAGCGGCGGGCGCGTCTCGATGGGCGCGGTCTCTACAGCAAAGTATTTCGTGCCGTTCGCGATCGCGGCGTTCTCACGCCGCTTCCCCAAGATCGAGGTCATGCTCAGGATCGGCAACCGTGAGGAGATCCGCGACGCGCTGCGCGACTACGATCTCGATATTGCCGTGATGGGTGCGCCGCCAGCCGACGTCGAAGTCGAGATGCGGCCGCTCGGCCGGCATCCGCACTACATCGTCGCGGCGGCCGATCACCGGCTGGCGCGGCGCCGGCACGTCGAGATATCCGACCTTGCGGGTGAGACCTTCATTACCCGCGAGCAGGGCTCCGGCACCCGGATGCTGATGGAGCAGTTCTTCCAGCGGGTCAGGCTGACGCCGAAGATCGGCATGGCGATGGACAGCAACGAGACCATCAAGCAGGCTGTCATGGCCGGGCTCGGCATCGCCTTCATCTCCCAGCACACCGTGTTTCACGAACTGGAGGACGGCCGTCTCGTGGTGCTCAAGGTGAAAGGATTGCCCATCGTCCGGCAGTGGCACGCGATCCGACGTGCCGACAAGGTCCTGCTGCCTCCGGCGCAGGCCATGCTGGATTTCCTCGGCAAGGAAGGCTGGCGCTATCTGCCGAATACGCGTTGACGAAGCCGCAGGCGCAACCAGGCCCACGCGACGATCGCCACGGGTGCCGCGACCGCCAGCCAGGAGAAATAGCGGCCGACATCGCCAAGCAGCAGCGCAGCGAGCAGACCGCACAGGGTCAGCACGGCAACGACGATCGGCGCACCGAACACATCGGGCCAGCGCTGCGGCCGGTCGGCGCCCGGCTTCATCGCGCCAACGCGACCTGGCTGGTCGCAGCCACACGCCCGCGCTTCCGCCGTCGCGCCAGCCAGAGATAGAGCCCGCTGCCGATCACGGTGATCGTGAGAACGTCAAGGATCGCCCAGATGATCTTGAGCGGGATGCCGCCATAGTCTCCGAAATGCAGCGGCTGCGAGATCAAAAGCGCCTGCAGATAGGTCGGCAACGCGCGAGTGTCGGACACCTCGCCGGTCTCGCCGTCGAGCAGCACCGGCTTGAGCAGCCGCGACGTCAGCGGCGTGTCGCCGCGCATGAAGGCCGCATAGTGATGCGACGAGGTGAACGGCGTTCCCGGATAGGCCACGAAGGCCACGTCCATGCCGGGCGCGGCTTGCTTTGCCTGCGCCACGACCTGATCGAGCGGCGCCAGCTTCACCGGCGGCGGCTTGCCGGCATAGGGCTTCACCATCTCGGCGAGCTCGGTCGCCTTCCATTGGTTCAGCATCAGCTCGGCCCAGGTGTTGATCACACCGGTGAGGCCGACCACCAGCATCCAGACGATCGTGACCACGCCGATCAGATTGTGCCAGTCGAGCCACGCCACGCGGCGTGCCGAGTGGTCGCGGATGGTGGCAAAGCGTAGCCGGCGGGTGAATGGCCAGTACAGCACCACGCCCGACACGATCGCGACCACGAACAGGAGACCCATCGCACCGAGGAACAGCTTGCCGGCTTGCCCTGCGAACATGTCGGTGTGCAGCTTCAGTACGATCAGCATCGGTCCGACGCCGACCAGCCCGAGCGGCTTCGCCGTCACCGCATCGAAGGCGCGCACCGTCGTGTCGTCGGGCTTGCCGTCTGGCGCATTGTTGGTGAAGCCGAAGACGATTCCGGGCTCGTCCTTATCCCAGGACACGTATTGCATCACCCGCCCCGGATCGGCAGCGAGCGCGGCCTGCACGATCTGCTGCGCCGGTAGCGGCGGCCGTCCGGTAGCGGCCTCCGGTAGCGGCGCATAGCCGAGCGCCTCGTCGATCTCGTGATGGAAGATCAGCGGCAGCCCGGTGAGGCAGAGCAGCAACAGGAATACGGTCGAGATCAGGCTGGTCCAGGTATGGACCAGCGACCAGACCCTGACAGTCCGCGCCTTCAGCCGTGCCTCCCGGTCATCCGTACCGCCCCGTCACCACTTGTAACCAAGGCTGGCGGTGACACGACGACGATCGCCGTAGAAGCATGCCGTCGTCCCCGCGCAGCTCGCAACATAGATGGTGTCAGCGATGTTGATCACATTCAACGCCGCACGCCAGCCCTGCCATTCGTAGTGGATGGCGGCGTCTCCGAGCACCACCGAAGGCACCTCCAGCGTATTCGCCTGGTCGGCGAAGGATGAGCCGATGTAGCGCACGCCGCCGCCGAAGCCGAAGCCGGTCAGCGGGCCCTGCTGGAAAGTGTAGTCGCCCCAGATCGATGCCATCTGCTGCGGCGTGTTGGTCGGCGTCAATCCGACCAGGGCCGGGTTGAGGTCCTTGCTGGTGAACAGACTATAGGCCGTGAGGGCGCCAATGACCTTCAACCCGGGCAAGGGATTCGCAACCCCTTCGACCTCGAAGCCGCGCGAGGTGACCTCGCCGGTCTGGTTCTGCAGCAGCGGATTGTTCGGATCGGTCGTCAGCGCGTTCTGACGTTTCAGATCGAACCAGGCAAAGGTGATATGGCCATCGAAGCCATTCGGCTGGACCTTGACGCCGACCTCGGACTGCTGCCCGGTCTCGGGCAACAACAACTGGTTCGCAGCATTAAGGCCGATCACCGGATTGTAACTCGTCGCATAGGAGACGTAGGGCGCGACGCCGTTGTCGAAATTGTAGATCAGCCCGGCGCGGCTGCTGAACTTGCTGTCTTCGCGATTGGTGAGCGTGACGCCGCTTGGCCGATCATCCTGGCTGGTCGACACCCAATCGTTGCGACCGCTCAGCACCAGCGTAAAGCGTCCCAGCTTCATCTGGTCCTGCACGTAAGTGCCAAGCTGCTCCTGCTTGATCACGAAGTTGCGGAAAGGCGTGGTCGTGAACGGCAGGCTTCCCAGGCCATAAACCGGATTGAACGCGTTGATCGACGGCGTCGTGCCGAACTGGAAGATCTGGTAATCGTCGATCCGGTAATCCTTCAGGTCGACGCCGAACACCATCGTGTGTTTGACCGGACCGGTATCGAATCGATATTCGAGTTGACTGTCGAGATCGGCCTGATTGGCCGTGTCCTTTGCATACCAATTGTAGCGCCCGAGGTCACCGGTGGCCAAGTTGGTGTAGCCGTTGCCGATCAGGCCTCGATAGGTGACGTCGACATGGGCGAAGCGGGCATTCTGGCGGAAGGTGACGTTGTCGGAGAGATTGCGCTCGAACTGATAACCGAGCATCTCCTGCTCGCGCGTGAAGGTGTCGATCGAGGGATCGCCGACGAACAGGCTGGTCGGGATCCGCCCGAATGGCGCGTTCGTGACGGTGCCGACATAGGGCAGGAAATTGATGCCACGCGTCTCGTTCCGCGACGCGGACGCGAGCATCGTAAAGGTGGTGTCGATATCCGGCTTGTAGGTCACCGACGGCGCGATGGCGTAATTGTTGTTGGGCGTGAAATCGACCTGGGTGCCACCATTCTGGACCTGTCCGACCACGCGATAGAACAGCTTGCCATCCTGCCCGGGCGCAGCTACCGGCCCGCCGACGTCAAACCCGACATAGGCATTGCCGAAATTGTTGACGCCGGCCTCGATGTAGCGGATCGGCTCCTCCGGTGGCATCTTGCTGATGGCGTTGACGATGCCGCTCGGGCTGGAGCCGCCATACAGCACCGCCGAAGGACCGCGTAGCACCTCGACACGCTCGAGATCGAACGGCTGCAACTTCCAGCTCGCATAGGACGTGTAGAAAAGCTGGAGTCCGTCGAGGAAGAGGCCGACGTCGTCGGACTTGAAGCCGCGGATCAGGAACCAGTCGTTGCGGGTGTCGGCGCCGAAGGTGCCGGCGAGCACGCCCGGCGCGTAGCGCAGGATCTCGTCGAACTTACCGGGCTTCTGATCGCGGATCTGCTCACTGCCAACCACCGACACCGACTGCGGCGTCTCCATGATCGGCGTGTTGGTCTTGGTTCCAGACGAACTGCGGTTCGCGACATAGCCCTGGATCGGACCGCGCGGGCTCTCGACAAAGCCGACATTGCGAACCAGCGGAGGTTTTCGCGACGAGGCCGGCTGCGCGGTCCGCTGGACGCGCCGCTGCGGCGCAGTGGTCGCCCGCCGCCGCGCCTCGGGAGACGCAACCACCACCGGCGGCAACGCCTGGGCGCCCGACTGCGGCGGCGACGTCGTCGTCTGGGCCAAGGATGAATGCGGCAGCAATGCCAACGCGGAAGCGGTCGCCGACGCGGCGATTCGCAATAGACGTAGATGATTCAACGCGCCCTACCCCAATTGCAACGGAGTCCCTGTCACGCCGCTCTTGTGCACGACGACGTGCCGTTGCCGGGACGCTTACGCGAGGGATGAAGATTTCTCTAATAGAAGCCCTCTTAGAGATGCTCTTAGAGAGATTCGACTTCTGCGCGCATGCCGCGCCGTAGCGCACATGTTCTCGCATCGCGGCTGCTGCGCAGGACAACGTGCCGGAATTCCTCCCGATCGAATGTACACGGAGACACAAACAGCAACACCGGTCTTCGATGACCACCCATCGACGCGACTCTATGTCACCCTCACGCGAACGTTGCAGGAAGCGATTCGCCTCGAGATGGCGACGGCGAAAGATCCGAACGCCATGGTTGGCCCGTTGTCGTCGCGTGTGCCCAGTGGCATTCGCGGAGAACTTGTCCGCGGGGTAGCCGTTAACCTTTCCAAATCGTGTGAGAAAAGCCTGCGAGACCGCGCGTTGATACATGGCAACCATTGCGCTTCGTCAAGACGCGTGCCACATTTTTGGCAACGATCAACGCGCCGTCGGACATGCTCCTGCGAAGGAGGATCAACTGCACAGCCCAACCCCGCCCATGCCTGACTTCAAGGCGTTGTTCGAGGCGGCCCCTGGCCTCTATCTGGTGCTGACGGCGCCCGAGTTTCGCATCGTGGCGGTGAGCGACGCCTATCTGCGCGCCACCAAGACCGAGCGCGCCGCGATCCTCGGGCACGGACTGTTCGAGATATTCCCTGACAATCCCGACGATCCGGCTGCCGACGGGGTGCGGAACCTGCGGGCCTCGCTTGAACGCGTCGTCCAGTTCCGGCGGCCCGATACGATGCCGGTCCAGAAGTACGACATCCGTAAGCCCGAAGCCGAGGGCGGCGGCTTCGAGGAGCGCTTCTGGAGCCCGCGCAATTCGCCGGTCTTGGGACCGGGCGGGCAGTTCAGCTACATCATTCACCGCGTCGAGGACGTCACCGAATTCATCCAGCTGAAACAGCGAGGCGCCGAACAGGACAGGCTGGCAGACCGGCTGCGCGAGCGCACCGAGCAGATGGAAGCCGAAATCTTCATGCGCGCCCGCGAGGTCGAGGTTGCCCGTGAGCAGCTCGAAGCCGAGCAGAAGCTGCGCCAGGTGCAGAAGATGGAAGCGGTCGGACACCTCACCGGCGGCATCGCGCACGACTTCAACAACATCCTGACGGTGATTACCGGCCTGATCGACATCCTCGCCGACGCGGTCGCGCACGATCCGAATTTGACGTCCGTCACCAACATGATCGGCGATGCGGCCGCACGCGGCGCCGAGGTCACAAAACACCTGCTTGCCTTCTCGCGACAGCAGCCGCTGCAACCGCGCGAGGCTGATCTCAACACGCTGGTCACCGACACCGCGCGGCTGCTGCGCCCCTCGCTCGGCGAGCAGATCGAGATCGAAACGTCGCTCGAGGGCGATGCATGGCCGGCTTTCATCGATCCCAACCACCTGTCGACGGCGCTGCTCAATCTCGCGCTCAACGCGCGCGACGCGATGCCGGACGGCGGCAAGCTGATGCTCGAGACCAGCAACGTCATCCTCGACGAGACCTATGCCGCCGCCAATGTGGATGTGAGGCCGGGTGAATATGTCATGGTCGCGGTCAGCGACACCGGCGCCGGAATCCCCGAGGCCATCAGAGAAAAGGTGTTCGAGCCGTTCTTCACCACCAAGGACACCGGCAAGGGCACCGGCCTTGGCCTCAGCATGGTCTACGGCTTCGTCAAGCAGTCCAACGGGCACCTCAAGATCTATTCTGAAGAGGGCCACGGTACCTCGATCAAGCTTTATCTGCCGCGCAGCAGCGGCGACATCATTGATGTCGAGCCGCCGCCCCTCGTCGACGCCCGCGGCGGCAACGAATCGATCCTGGTCGTCGAGGACGACTCGCTGGTGCGCAACTACGTCAGCGCCCAGCTCGCGCAGCTCGGCTACCACGCCATGGTTACCGCCAACGGCCCCGAGGCATTGGCCGCGGTCGACAAGGGATTTGTCTGCGACGTCCTGTTCACGGACGTCATCATGTCCGGCGGCATGAACGGCCGGCAGCTGGCGGACGCGATTCTGGCGAAGCACCCCTCGGTGCGCGTGCTCTTCACGTCAGGCTATACCGAAGACGCGATCTTCCATCACGGCCGTCTCGATCCCGGCGTGACGCTGCTGCCAAAACCCTATCGCAAATCCGACCTGGCCCGGATGATCCGCCAGGTCCTGGCCCAGCCTGCCGCACCACTGTCGGGCAACTAACGGCTCTCGCCCTGGCCTAGGGTCCGAAGCTCGAGCGGCTCTGGATTTTCCAGGCGCCGCCGAGCAGGCTCAGCACGTAAAGGGAATCATAGACGCCGATCACAGAGCCATCCTCGCGATAGCGCGTGTAACGGAGCGCATAGTGCGCCTTCACCGGTGAGGACTGGACGAGCTTCGTCTCATTCCATGCGCTGTGATGCCAGCCGTCCTGCTTCCGCAGCCGCTCGAACAGGTCCATCGGATTGTTGCCGGCTTGCTGATAGACGGTGACCGCGCCGCCGGCGATCCGCACATGCGGGAAGTGCATCAGCGTGTCCATGGCTGACGCGTCGTAGCGATTGAGCGCTGCCATCCAGCGCGTCAGCACGTCCTCGCATTTGGCTTTGTCGTCGCGCGAGATCTCCGCCTCGATCGTGTAGGTCGTATCAGGTTCAGCCATTATGGGCCTTCGCTCCTCTTGGTGACCTGATCGGAACGCACCGCACATCCCCACAGGAAGAGCGCCGCACATTTCTTGGCGCGTGCTTCGAGTTCATCGTGCTGCGGCAGCGGCCTGTGCCCGTACCACACATCGCGCTGCGGCTGGAACACGAGCATGCCGAGAAGCATGCCGGCCGCGGACTCGGCGTCGTCGAGCACGATCCGTCCGCGCTTCTGCTGGATGCCCAGCCACGCCGCCAGCGAGCTGACGCTGCGTCGCATCGCCTTCTCGTAGAACATCTCGGCGACCGCAGGGAATTTGTCGCTCTCGGCCAGGATGATGCGTTGCATGGCGATGACGTCGCCATCGAGCACGAGGTCGGCGCAGGCCAACAGCGCCGCCTGCAATGCGGCTTCGATATCGCGGCCGTCGCAGGCGCCCAGATTCACCTTGGAGACGAACCAGTCCATCCGGTCCGTCACCATGGCCTCGAACAGCGCCATCTTGTTTGGGACGAGGCGATAGAGCGTCTTGGTCGAGACACCCGCGCGGCAGGCCACGTCGGCGATGTTGGCCGCAGCGAAACCGCGGGCCGCGAACTCCTGCCGCGCAGCATCATAGATGACGGCGCGCGTCTCCTCGTCCGAGCGCAGCTGTGGCCGACCGCGCCCGCGCCGCCCCGTATCAGGAGCGTCGTCTCCGCCGGACTGCTCTTTGCCCTTCACGCCCATGCCGTCTTCCGAGCCATGCTTTTAAATGATGCCTGTCATTCTATTGACAGTCCCAACATAGGGTCTATTTTGGAAAATATCAAGTTTCCAAATTATCCCGCGTGACCATTGGCCGAGATTGGCGAGATTTTACAGCGGGATAGAGCAATCGGGAGCGCCGCCATGAGCCACCATTCGACGTCATTCAAGGCCGAAAGCCAGGTTCCAGCCGAGACCGCCAAGCAAATAGTCGCGAATCCGGAAGCGACTCCCACACCTCCCGCCAATGCGAAAGGCAAGCTTCGCAGGGTCCTTCTGGCCGGCGCCGCGGTCGCGGCGCTCGCGGGTGCAACCTGGTACGGCTGGGACTACTGGACCGTGGGCCGCTTCCTCGTGTCCACCGACGACGCTTATGTGAAGGCCGACAACACGACGATCGCGCCAAAAGTCTCCGGCTATCTCAGTGACGTGCTGGTCGGTGACAACGAGCACGTGCACGCCGGCGAGGTGCTGGCGCGGATCGACGACCGCGATTTCAAGGTCGCACTCGATCAGGCCAAGGCCGACGTCGCCGCGGCTGAGGCCGCGATCACCAGCAAGCGCGCCCAGCTCGACGTGCAACACTCCGTGATCGAGGCCGCCCGGGCGACGCTCGCGGTCGACACCGCGACTCAGACTTTCGCCGAACAGGAAAACAAGCGCTACACCGACCTTGCCGGCACCGGCTACGGAAGCGTCCAGAATGCACAGCAGGCGCAGTCGCGCTACGCCAGCGCACAGGCCGGGATTGCCCGTGATACCGCTAACCTCGCTTCGGCCCTGCGGCAGGTCGAACTGCTCAAGGCCGATATCGTCCAGGCCGAGGCGGCGTCCGCACGTGCGTCAGCGCTACAGCATCAGGCCGAGCTCAATCTTGGCTACACCACGATATCAGCGCCGATCGACGGCGTCGTCGGCAACCGCACGCTGCGCACCGGCCAGTTCGTGCAGGCCGGCACGCAATTGATGTCGCTGGTGCCGGCCACCGGCGCCTATGTGATCGCCAATTTCAAGGAGACCCAGCTGACCGACGTCCGCAAGGGCCAGTCGGTAGAGATCGCGGTCGATATGTTCCCCGGCCAGGTCGTGCGCGGTCATGTCGACAGTCTTGCACCGGCGAGCGGCCAGGAATTCGCGCTGCTGCCGCCGGACAACGCAACCGGCAACTTCACCAAGGTGGTGCAGCGCATTCCCGTGAAGATCGCACTCGACGCCACCCCCGTCGAATTGCGGCCCGGCATGTCCGTGATCCCAACCATCGCGACGCTGTCGCGCCCTGCTGACGCGCCGCGCTCGAACACCGCGCCGAAGGTTGCTGTCGCCTCGTTCAAATAGGTAATGCCAAATAGGTGATGCCATGTCAGATATTGCCCTCTCATCCCCTGCTGCCTTGCCCCGCGCCACCGCCGTAGCAGTCGATCCCAACCGCGCCAGCCCGGTGGTCTGGATTTCGGTGTTCGCGGCCATGATCGGCGCGTTCATGGCGATCCTCAACATCCAGATCACCAACGCCTCGCTGCTCAATATCGAGGGCGGCATCGGCACTGGCGTCGACAACGGCTCCTGGATCTCGACGTCGTATTTGATCGGCGAGATCGTGGTGATCCCGCTCACCGACTACCTCACCCGGGTGTTCTCCTTCCGCAAGATCATTCTGGTCCACGCCACGCTGTTTGCGATCTTCTCGGTGGCCTGTGCCTTCACCCACGATTTGCCGTCGATGATCGCGATGCGCGGCCTGCAGGGCTTTTTCGGCGGCGTGCTGATCCCGATGGCCTTCACGCTGGTGTTCACCAAGCTGCCGAAGCCGCAGCAGCCGATCGGGCTTGCGATGTTCGCGCTGGCCGTGACCTTTGCCCCGGCCATCGGCCCGACCATCGGCGGCTATCTCACGGAGAACTACGGCTGGCAGACCATCTTCTTCGTCAACGTGATCCCGACCGCGGTGATGGTCGCGACGCTCTATTTCACGATCGAGCGGCAGCCGATGCAACTCAAGCTGCTCCGCGAGGGCGACTGGCTCGGCATCGTGACGATGGCGATCGGGCTCTCGGCGCTGCAGTCGGTGCTGGAAGAGGGCAACAAGGACGACTGGTTTGGCTCGCCCTTCATTGTCAAGCTTGCTGTCACCGCTGCCGTCAGTCTGTCACTGTTCGTCTGGATCGAGCTGGTCGTGGAGAAGCCGCTGATCCGGCTCCGGCTCCTCACCCAGCGCAGCTTCGGCTTCGGCACCCTCGCGTCAGTGTTCGTCGGCTTCGCGCTGTTCGGCTCGGTCTACCTGCTGCCCGCCTATCTCGGCCAGGTGCAGCGCTACAACGCCGAGCAGATCGGCCAGGTGCTGGCCTGGACCGGGCTGCCGCAGTTGATCCTGATCCCGCTGGTCCCGAAGCTGATGCAGCGCTTCGATGCCCGCTTCATCGCCTTTGTCGGCATGATGCTGTTCGCGGTCTCATCCTTCATGAACATCTCGATGTCGCTCGACTATTCCGGCGACCAGTTCTTCGTCCCGAACATCGTCCGCGCCATCGGCCAGGCGCTGATGCTGGCGCCGCTGTCCGCCGTCAGCCTCGGCAGTGTCGCGCCGCAGGATGCCGCAGCGGCCTCCGGCATCTCCAACATGATGCGTAACCTCGGCGGTGCGATCGGCACCGCGCTGCTCGCCACCATCGTCACCAAGCGCGAGCAGTTCCACTCCAACATCATCGGCCAGTCCGTCGACCTCGGCCGCGAGGAGGTGCGCAGCCGGATCACCGAGATCACCAATTACTTCCTCAGCCACGGCATCTCCGACCCCGCCACCGCGCATCAGCAGGCGATCGTAGCCCTTGGCGGTATCGTTAAGCGCCAGGCGCTGGTGCTTGGCTTCAGCGACACCTTCGCTGTGATCGGCATCGTGCTGGTCTTTGCCGCAATCGCGATCCTGCTGACGGGAAAACCCAAGGGCACCGCGGGCGGTGGCGCCGCGCACTGATCCAGGGTCTCAACTCGCCTCACGCAGCCTGAAGCGCTGGATCTTTCCGGTCTGCGTCTTCGGAAGCGCATCGACGAAGGCGATCGCGCGAGGATATTTGTACGGCGCGATCGTTGCCTTGACGTGATCCTGCAGCAGCTTGACCTCGACATCGTCGTTGCGCGCACCCGGCTTCAGCACGACGAAGGCCGAGACGACCTGCCCGCGCTCCACATCAGGCGCACCGATCACAGCGCATTCTGCGACGTCGGGATGCCCGAGCAGCGCGGCCTCGACCTCGGGCCCGGCGATGTTGTAGCCGGCCGAGATGATCATGTCGTCGGCGCGGGCGACGAACGACAGCCGGCCGTTCTCGTCGCTGACGAAGGCATCACCGGTGATATTCCAGCCATCGCGCACATATTTCGTCTGCCTGTTGTCGGCCAGATAGCGGCAGCCGGTCGGGCCGCGGACCGCCAACCTGCCGACCGTGCCCGGCGGCAACTCGTTCATGTCCTCATCGACGATCCTGGCCTCATAGCCGGAGACCGGATTCCCGGTTGTCCCGCCGACGGCGCTGCCGACCCGGTTGGTGATGAAGATGTGCAGTAATTCGGTGCTGCCGATGCCGTCGAGGATCGGCTTGCCGGTCTTCGCCGTCCAGCTTTCGAACACCGGCGCCGGCAGCGTCTCGCCCGCCGAGATCGCAAGCCGCAGCGACGACAGATCGGCGCCCTTGTCCATCGCGGCCATCATCGCCCGATAGGCGGTCGGCGCGGTGAAGCAGATCGTCGCCTTGTGGGTTTCGATGATCCTGATCATCTCGCTCGGCGCCGCGTTCTCCAGCAACGTCGCGGTCGCGCCGTAGCGCAGCGGAAAGATCGCGAGACCACCGAGGCCGAAGGTGAAGGCAAGCGGCGGCGAGCCGACGAAGACGTCGTCCGGCGTTACTTTGAGCACTTCCTTCGCGTAACCGTCCGCGACGATCAGGAGATCGCGGTGGAAATGCATCGTCGCCTTCGGCTCTCCGGTGGTGCCTGAGGTGAAGCCGAGCAGCGCGACGTCGTCGCGGCCGGTCTTCACCGCATCGAACTTCACCGGCTTGTTCAGCGCAATCCGATCAAGCTCGGCATCGTGGTTCTGGGTGCCGTCGAAATTGACGACCTGCTTGAGGAATTTGCTGGTCTTGGCGCAAGCGACCAGTTCATCCGCGATGCGGCTGTCGGTCAGCGCCAGCGCGATTTCGGCCTTATCGATGATTTTTGCGAGCTCACCTGCGCGCAGCATCGGCATGGTGTTGACGACGACCGCGCCGGCCTTGGACGCGGCAAGCCACGCCGCCACCAGCGCCGGATTGTTGCCCGAGCGGATCAGCACGCGGTTGCCGGGTTTGACGCCGTAGTTCTCCACCAGCGCATGCGCCAGGCGGTTCGACCAGTCGGTCAATTCCTTGTAGGTGCGCTGGCGGCCGTTGCCGATCAGCGCGATGCGATCGCCCATGCCCTGCTCGACGATCCGATCGGTCAATTCGACCGCGGCGTTGAGATAGTCGGGATATTTGAATTCCGGCCGGTCGAGCAGCAGCTGCGGCCATTGATCCGCCGGCGGCAGATTGCGCCGTGCGAAATCGTCGACATGCCCCGATGGGCCAAGCCCGGGAAATTCACCTGACATTCGATTGCCCCTTGCTTTCCATCCAGAAAGGCCAAGACCAAAATCGAGAACACCAATATCGAGGACGCCCGGCAGCGTTCCGATCGAAAATCATTTTATACTTAAAATAATTTGGCGCAAGAGTGGAAATCGGAAAATCCTATCGCTTGCTCGATCTGCTTAAGTCGTCCTCGCCTTGGCGGACCGCTGCGCCGAGCCCTTGGCCTTGGCGAGCAACTTCATCAGCTCGCGGATATCCTTCGGCGAAAGGTCACCGAAGATATCGGCGATCCATTTCTCGTGCTCGGCCGCCATCTTGCGGAACTCGGCGCGGCCGAGCTTGGTCAACCGGATGAATTGCACGCGGCGGTCGGTTTCCGAGGTGCGGCGATCGAGATGGCCGGATTCAACCAGGCGGTCGACCAGGCCGGTGACGTTACCGTTGGAGACCATCATCCGCCGGGACAAGTCCGACAGCGTCATGCCGTCCTGCACCTTGTCGAGCTGCGCCATCAGGTCGAAGCGTGGCAGCGTGACATCGAAACGCTCGCGCAGCCGGCCGCGGACCTCGCTTTCGATCAGCGTGGTGCAGGTCAGGAGGCGGAGCCACAGGCGCAGCTCGGTGCCGTGGTCATCGGGCAGTTCGACGGCTTTAGTTTCGGAATCGAGGATCATGCGGCAATCGTGCCTTTGCGGCTGTTCCTGGTCGGGTTGATTGCTTTGAGCTTCAAGCAATTTACGGCGCGCGGCAAGGACAATTGCGAATCGAACTAATGTTGCGGACCGGTTTTGGCAGTTTCTTTAACCTTCAAGCAATTGGCGCGACGCTTGCATGGCTGGCGCCTGCACGGCGCGCAAGCTTCGTCCTGATGCAATGCCACATCGCTTGCGGCGGTCACGGTCGTCAGAATAAGCTGAGCCGAGGACATAGCGGTGGTTGGGGGAGTCACATGAAACGATTGACGAAGTTTGCGGGATTGGCGGCAGTGCTTGGCGTCGCGATCACGCCGGCGGCCGCGCAGGAGAAGATCAAGATCGGCGTGATCGTCACGACGTCGGGACCGGCCGCGGCGCTCGGTCAGCAGGTGCGTGACGGTTTTGCGCTCGCGATCAAGGACCTCGGCGGCAAGATGGCCGGCCGCGACGTCGAAATCGTCAACGCCGACGACGAACTTAAGCCGGACGGCGCGGTGACGAAGGTGCGCGGGCTGCTGGAGCGCGACAAGGTCGACTTCGTGGTCGGCCCGATCTTCTCCAACATCCTGCAGGCGATCCATCGCCCGGTCACCGAGAACAAGACCTTCCTGATCAGCCCGAATGCCGGGCCGTCGAGCTACGCCGGCAAGGAATGCAACCCGTTCTTCTATGTCACGTCGTACCAGAACGACCAGGTCCACGAGGTCCTCGGCAAGGTCGCGCAGGACCGCGGCTACAAGCGCGTCTATCTGCTGTTGCCGAATTACCAGGCCGGGCGCGACTCCGCCGCCGGCTTCAAGCTCGACTACAAGGGCGAGATCGTCGAGGAGTCCTACACGCCGTTGGGCACGCTGGATTTCCAGCCCGAACTCTCCAAGATCGCCTCGCTGAAGCCGGACGCGCTGTTCACCTTCATGCCGGGCGGCATGGGCGTGAACCTCGTCAAGCAGTACAAGCAGGCCGGCGCCACCCTGCCGGTGCTGTCCGCCTTCACCGTCGACGAATCCACCCTGCCCGCGCAGCAGGACGCCGCGGTCGGCATGTTCGGCGGCGCGAACTGGGCGCCGAACCTCGACAATCCCCAAAGCAAGAAATTCGTCGCGGCCTATGAGGCCGCCTATAACGGCGTGCCCGGCACCTACGCCATGCAGGCCTATGACGCGGCGATGCTGATCGACAGCGCCGTCAAGGCCGTGAAGGGCGACCTCTCCAACAAGGACGCGGTCGCGGCCGCGCTAAAGAAGGCCGACTTCACCTCGCTGCGCGGTAACTTCAAATTCAGCGCCAACGGCTATCCGATCCAGGATTTCTATCTCACCAAGGTCGCGAAGCGGCCGGACGGCAAGTTCCAGACCGAGATCGTCGAAAAGGTGTTTTCGGATTACGGCGATCGCTACGCCAAGGACTGCGTCGCTAAGTAAATCACTCAAAGCGTTTTCAAGCGAAGTGGGCACCGGTTCGCGTGAAGAAAACGCGTCAAACAGAATCGAGGAGGAAACACGATCATGAAAGACGAGATCGCCGGCATCACCCGCGCCAATGAGGGCATCCAGGGCATTTCCTGGAACATCCTCGGCCAGACCTATGTGCCGAAGACCCGCAGCGAGCATTCCTTCTCGTGGCACGCGACGTTTCCGCCGGGCACCTTCGTTCCACCGCATATCCATCCCGACCAGGACGAGTACCTCTATATCCTCGAGGGCAAACTCGATTTCTTTCTCGATGGCGCCGACGAGTCCGCAACTCCGGGAGACCTCGTGCGCCTGCCGATGGGCAAGCCG
This sequence comes from Bradyrhizobium sp. LTSPM299, assembly GCF_000938235.1. NCBI lineage: Bacteria > Pseudomonadati > Pseudomonadota > Alphaproteobacteria > Hyphomicrobiales > Nitrobacteraceae > Bradyrhizobium > Bradyrhizobium sp. LTSPM299. The sequence goes on along the minus strand of NZ_JYMU01000059.1, from coordinate 6,486 downwards.
CACGGCATCTTCAACAAGTCGCAGCAGCCTGCGAAGACACTGTTCTGGGTGTCGCCGACCAGGAGGCTCTACGACCTGTTCTGGGCGATCCACAACATGAAGGAGCAGACCCCGGATGACGTGGTGCGGCTCGCCGCCGAACACAACATCCACTTCCTGCCGCCGCCGCCGGCGTAATTTTCCAATCGCATCTCAGCCCCGTCATTGCGAGGAGCTCGCGACAAAATTGTAAAGCAATTTTGCGCTGAAGCGATGAAGCAATCCATCCCTCCACACGCGCGGGGAGATGGATTGCTTCGCTTCGCTCGCAATGACGCGGATGGGCCCCTACCCTCCTACTGCCGCGCCACCACGCGCGCGGCAAAGCCGGCCTTCGCCGCATAGCCACGCACAATCGCCTCGCGCGCCTCGTAATTCAGGATGGTATCGACGTCGGTGAATCCCTGCGGTGCGAGCTGCTCGACCGCATCGATCACGCCCTCCGGTCCGCCGCGGCGGTTGGAGGCAACGATGTCGGCGGTCATCGGCAGGCGCTGTCGCTCATAGGAAACCAGCGCCTGGCGCGGATGTTCCGACCGCGCCAGCGCATCCGCCAGGCATCGCGCATCCAGAATGGCCTGCGACGCGCCGTTCGAGCCCACCGGATACATCGGATGCGCGGCGTCGCCGAGCAGCGTGACGCGGCCGCTCGACCAGTAGGGCAAGGAATCGCGGTCGCAGCACGGATACTCCCAGAACTCCGGCGTAGCCCCGATCAATCCGGCGAAATCAACCTGCGGAATCGTGAAACCAGTGACATAGGGCATCATCTCCTCGCGCCGGCCGAGGACAGACCAGCCCTCACGGCGCGGCGGTGGTGACGAGCCGTCGCCGATCCGCACCAGCACCGCCCAATTGGTGAGGCGACTGGCCGGGCTCGACCCCGGCGCGATCGGATAGATCACCGCCTTCGCATTCAGTCCGCCGGCGATGATCATCGAGCGCCCGGTCAGGAACGCCGGCCAATCTGTAGCACCGCGCCACAGCATCAACCCGTTCCAGCACGGCCCGCCCTCGCCCGGAAACAGCGTCTGCCGCACCTTGGAGTGAATGCCGTCGGCACCTATGAGAATATCGCCGCGCGCGGTGTGCACATGCGCGCCACTGCGATCGAAGAAATAGGCCGACACGCCGCCTTCGTCCTGCGTGAACGAGCCGAGCCGGCAGCCGGTGCGGATCGCGTCCGCGCAGAGACGGTCGATCACCGCCTGGTGGATCACGCCCTGCAGCCGGCCGCGATGGATCGAGAATTGTGGAACGTCATGGCCGGCATCAAGCCCGCGCTTCTCGTGCCAGACCTGCTGGCCATGGCGCGTCAGATAGAACAGCTCCGAGGTGCGGATCGCGACCTCGTCGAGCTTGTCCAGCAGGCCAAGCCCCGCCAGCTCGCGGATCGCATGCGGCAGGGTGTTGATGCCGACGCCGAGCTCGCGGATGGTGTCGGACTGCTCGTAAAGCTCGCAACTGATGCCGCGTGCGCGCAGCATCAGCGCGGTGGTGAGGCCTCCTACTCCGCCTCCGACGATAATCGCCTTCATCGTCCCTTACTCCACTGACAACACGACGTTTTTACACTGCGCCTAGGGTCGCATGGCCCCTCGCCCCGCCGCAAGCCAGTTTGTCGCCTTCGTTTCCCCTCGTGCGGCCATCCGCCCCTTAGGTTAATGTCCCTGTTTCCGAAATGCTTAATCCGGCACCACCGCGATCGCCTGAATTTCCACCTTGGCGCGGTCCTCGATCAGGCCCGACACCTGGATCGCCGTCATCGCCGGAAAGCACCGGCCCATCACGTCGCGATAGACGCCGCCGATCTCCCTCAGCCGCGCGGAGTATTCCTTGCGGTCGAGCAGGAACCAGGTCATCGACACGATGTGCTCAGGCCCGGCGCCACCGGCGGCAGCGACCGCGGCGATGTTGCGCAGGGTCTGCCCGATCTGCGCGACCAGATCGTCGGTCTCGAACACGCATTGCCCGTTCCAGCCGATCTGGCCGGCGATGAAGATGGATTTGCCGCGTGCGGCCACACCGTTGGCGTAGCCGCTCGGCTTCGCCCAACCGTCCGGTTGCAGGATCTCGCTCATCTCAATTGCCCTCGAAGACTGGTTTCTGCTTGGCGGCGAACGCCTCGAAGGCGCGGCGGAAATCACCCGTGACCATACAGATCGCCTGCGCCTGCGCTTCGGACTCGATCATCTCGTCGACGCCCATCGCCCATTCCTGGTTGAACATGGTTTTCGTCACCCCATGCGCGAACCAGGGACCATCAGCGAGCGAGCGCGCCAACTCATGCGCGGCGCTCGAAAGTTCGGCCGCCGGCACAAGGCGATTGTGGAAGCCCCACGAGAAACCTTCCTCGGCGCTCATGGCGCGGCCGGTGTAGAGCAGGTCGGCAGCACGGCCCTGCCCGATCACGCGCGGCAGCAGGCCGCAGGCGCCCATGTCGGCCCCGGCGAGGCCGACGCGGGTGAACAGGAATGCGGTCTTGGCCTGCGGCGTCGCAAGGCGAAGGTCGGACGCGAGCGCCAGCATCGCCCCGGCGCCGGCGCAGATGCCGTCGATCGCGGAAACGATGATCTGCGGACATTTGCGCATCGCGCGCACCACCTCGCCGGTCATGCGGGTGAAGGCGAGCAGATCCGGCATCGCCATCCGCGTCAGCGGCTCGATAATCTCGAACACGTCGCCGCCGGAGCAGAAATTGCCGTCAGCGCCGGACAGCACGATCGCGCGGACATCGGATGCGGATCTGAGATTGGTGAAGAGGTCGCGCAGCTCCTCATAGGATTCGAAGGTCAGCGGGTTCTTCTTGTCCGGGCGGTTCAGCGTGATGGTCGCGACGCGGCCGGTCTCGTCGGTCGCCCAGCGGAAATGCTTTGCGGGATAATCCCTGAACGGCCGGAGCTTTGCTTTCATCTCGGACATGATGTTTCCTTTACCCGGTGAGGACTTCGCCGCCGGCAACAGCGACGGCTTGTCCGTTGATTGACGATGCGCTCTCGGATGCAAGCCAGAGGATGGCGTCGGCCACCTCCTCCGGCGTCACCAGTCGCTGCATCGGATTGACCTTTGCCAGCGCCGCGCGCGCCTCGTCTTCGCTGCGCCCGGTCTTTGCGACGATGTTGGCGGCGGCATCCGCCACCAGCGGCGTGTCGGTGTAACCCGGACACACCGCATTCACGGTGACGCCGCGCCGCGCATATTCCAATGCCAGCGACCGCGTGAGCCCGACCACGCCATGTTTCGCCGCAACATAGGCCGAGACATAGGCGTAGCCGGTGAGGCCCGCGGTCGAGGCAACGTTGATGACGCGCCCGCGTCCACGCTGCGCCATGCCCGGGAGCACCGCATGCGTCACCAGGAACACGCTGGTGAGGTTGCTTGCGAGCATGTCCGCCCACAGCGCTGCGTTGGTCTTGTCGAACGGCGCGCTGGCGGCCTTGCCGGCATTGTTGACGAGGATATCGATCGGGCCTGCCTCGGATTCGATCCGTGCAACGCCGGCGGCCACCGCGGCTTCGTCGGTCACATCGATCGCGACGACGGCGCCCGTGCGGTCCCCGAGCAATGCGGCGGTGGCCTTCAGCGCCTCGATCCGGCGCCCGGCCACGCTGACACGCACGCCGGCCTTTGCCAGCGCGATCGCCGTTGCGGCGCCGATGCCGGAACCGGCGCCGGTCACAAGCGCATGGGCGTTGGGCCAGAACCGTGTCATGGCTTCGCTCCCGCGGCGCGTTTGAGATTGGCCTCGTATTGCGGCTTGCCCGACAGATACTGCTTCGGCCAGACGATCGACTTGACGCCGATCTTGGCAGCCTCATGCAGCGTCCAGGCCGGATCGGCGAGATGCGGCCGGGCGATGGCGCAGAGATCGGCGCGGCCGGCGGCGATGATCGAATTGGCGTGATCGGCCTCCGAGATCGCGCCGACGGCGATGGTGGCGATGCCGACCTCGTTGCGGATCTTGTCGGCGAAGGGTGTCTGGTACAGCCGGCCATAGACCGGATGGTCGTCGGCCCAGACCTGCCCCGATGAGCAGTCGATCAGGTCGGCGCCGGCGTCCTTGAACAGCTTTGCGAAGGCGAGCGCATCCTCGGGCGTGTTGCCGCCCTCCGCCCAATCGTGACAGGACAGCCGGACCGACATCGGCTTGTCCTCGGGCCACACCGCACGGATGGCGCGGAACAGCTCCAGCGGATAGCGCGCGCGGTTCTCGATCGATCCGCCATACGCGTCAGTGCGGTGGTTGGTCAGCGGCGAGAGGAAGCTCGACAGCAGATAGCCGTGAGCGCAGTGCAGCTCCAGGAGATCGAAGCCGGCCTTCGCCGCGCGCCTGGCGGCCGCGACGAACTGCTCGCGCACCTCATCCATCTCGGCACGGGTCATCGGCTCCGGCACCTGGCCGTCGGGCAGATAGGGAACGGCTGAGGCCGATACCAGCGGCCAGTTACCGTCAGGCAGCGGCTCGTCCATGCCCTCCCAGGCCACCCGGGTCGAGCCCTTGCGGCCGGCATGGCCGAGCTGGATCCCGATCCGCGCTTGCGAATTGCCGTGCACGAAATCGACGATCCGCTTGTAGGCTGATGCCTGCGCGTCGTTCCACAGGCCGCAGCAACCGGGCGTGATCCGCGCTTCCGGCGACACGCAGGTCATCTCGGTGAACAGCAGCCCGGCGCCGCCGAGCGCACGCGAGCCGAAATGCACCAGATGGAAATCGGTCGGCACACCCTCCTCGGCCGAATACATCGCCATCGGCGAAACGATGATGCGGTTATGCAGCGACAGCCCGCGAATCCGGAACGGCGTCAGCATCGGCGGCGTGACCCGGTCGTTGGTCTCGGGCAATCCGCTTTGCCCGGCAAACCAGCGCTCATAGCCTTCGAGCCAGGTTTTGTCGCGCAGCCGCAGATTCTCGTGGCTGATGCGCTGCGAGCGCGTCAGCAGCGAATACATGAACTGTTCCGGCTCCAGCGTATCGGCATAGCGCGAGCCGACCACCTCGAACCATTCCATCGCGTTGCGCGCCGCGTTCTGGATCCGCGCCACATCAACCCGGCGCAGCTCCTCATAGGCGGCGAGAACGGTGGGAATGCTCCCCTTGCTCGCGCCATGGGTCTTGAACTGGTTGGTCAGTTCGATCGCGTCTTCCAGCGCCAGTTTTGTCCCCGAGCCGATCGCGAAATGCGCGGTGTGCGCGGCATCGCCCATCAGCACGACATGGCTGTTGCCATTGAACGCGGTCCATTTGCCGCAGATCAGCCGCGGGAACGACAGCCAGGCCGAGCCGCGCAGATGGCGCGCATTGGAGACCAGCGAATGCCCCTCGAGAATTTCGGAAAACACTTTTTCGCAGAAATCGATCGAGGCGTCCGGGTCCATCCGGTCGAGGCCGTGGGCGAGATAGGCCTCTTCGGTGGTCTCGACGATGAAGGTCGCCGCGCCGTCCTCGAACTTGTAGATATGTGCCTGGAACCAGCCGTGCTCGGTCTTGCGGAAGTCGAAGGTGAAGGCGTCGAACGGCCGGTTGGTCCCGAGCCAGATATAGCGGTTCGGCCGCATCACCATGTCGGGCCGGAATTCTTCCGCATATTTGGTGCGGATCTTCGAGTTGACGCCGTCGGCAGCGACGATCAGGTCGGCATCGGGGAAATCCAGGTCGGAATTCACGTCGCGCTCGAAGACCAGCTCGACGCTAAGTTCCTCGGCCCGCGCCTGCAGGATGTTGAGCAGCCGCTTGCGGCCGATGCCGACAAAACCGTGGCCCGACGTGCGCATCCGCCGGCCCTTGATCAGGACCTCGATGTCGTCCCAATGGTTGAAGGCCTGCTCGATCGTATCAGCGGTGACCGGATCCCATTTGCGCATGTTGTCCATGGTCGCATCCGAGAATACCACGCCGAAACCGAACGTGTCGTAGGGCCGGTTGCGCTCGACCACGGAAATCTCGTGCGCGGGATCCAGCATCTTCATCAGGATGCCGAAATAAAGCCCGGCCGGCCCGCCTCCGATGCAAACGATACGCATGGCGATCTCCCGTTATTGGCTGCCGGGGCCCTTGGCTCGGACGGCGCATTTCCCGGCGAGCCGATGCCGGATATTATTTTATACTTAAAACAATTGTCAAGGGGATTGCGCCATACCCACAGCCGTCGTCCCGGCGAAGGCCGGGACCCATATGTGGACGGCCCCCGTGGCACAAGAGCTTTGTGAGTAGATCGGAACGCTTGCATCCATATGTCCGGCCTGTTGATGCGACGCACATTGATCGCTGGCCAAGATGGGTTGCGCGACGCGAGCTCCAAACAACCCCGCGACCTGTTGACGGCCAATGGGTCCCACGGACTGTCTCGCATCGTTGATCGACCGATTGCTCCATCTGCTCTTGCAGCTTCCGGGTCGGCCGGTGGGCGAACCCGCCGGCCGGCCAATCTGTTAGGCGACGGCTCCCAT